>JAUSPI010000212.1 GCA_030655775.1 Syntrophales bacterium | reverse complement strand
GGAAGAAAATCGAAAGCTTAAGCACGAGCTTGAAGTTCTCAGGGGACTGCTATACAACACAAAGTAAGCTGTTCGAGTACATGTACTCGAACAAAAAATACCGTAGTTTCGGGGCTTCCAGCCCCGCGACCACGAGTTTTAAAAGGGAGGTGCACTAATGAATATTGATGAACAAGTGAGAAATCAGCGTGCTATTGAAGCACTGCGTAATGGTGTGCCAAATCGTGACGCCGTCACGGTGTTGGGATCTAATCAGCCGGAGATAGAAGATAAATTTCGACGGCAACTTGAAAGCACAAAACATGCGCTTACCAGTGGTGATAGAAACGAAGGAATAATGGTGGCAGGTGATTTTGGCACCGGGAAATCACATCTCCTCGAATATCTGATGCATCTCGCTCTCGAACAGAATTTTGTATGCAGCAAGATTGTTATTAGCAAAGAGACACCTCTTTTTGACCCTGCAAAACTGTATCGGGCTGCGGCTGAAGCTGCGATTGTACCAGGTAAACGGGGTAGTGCTATGACCGAAATTGCCACTGCGCTGAAATTTAATAACCAAGACTATGAGGATTTTCGCCAATGGACACATCAGGAGGCCGGTCTTAATGCGAGATTTGCCGCCACTCTTTTTTTATATGAACGCATGTCAAACGACCCTGAACTCAGCAACCGCATTATCCGGTTTTGGTCTGGTGATAAAATAGATTCCGGAGAAATAAAAAAATATCTTAAAGCGTGTCGGGAGCCAGTCACCTATAAGATTGACAAAATTACGGCGAAAGAACTTGCTTTACAAAGATTTAAATTTGCTGCTCGTCTCATTCTTGAGGCAGGTTATTCCGGATGGGTCCTGTTGATTGATGAAGTGGAATTGATTGGCCGATACTCACTCTTGCAGAGGGCGAAGTCCTATGCAGAATTGGCACGATGGATGGGAAAACTGGAAGCTTCAAATGTTGCGGGATTAACATCAGTCTTTGCAATCATACAAGCTTTTCAGAGTATTATCCTGGAAGGAAAAGATGACTTTGAAAAAGTACCTAACAGATTAAGGGCAAAAGGAACGGAAAGTGATCTTCTCTTGGCCAGCCAGGCCGAAAGAGGAATGAGGGTCATTCAAAACGAAATTAAACTTTTAAAAACGCCGGACAAAGATGTGTTGGCTCAAACTTATGAAAAAGTAAAATCCATACATGCCGGGGCATACGATTGGGATCCGCCATCAGTGCAATCCATTGAGAATATGAGCAGTGCCCGGATGCGGCAGTATGTAAAAGGATGGATTACGGAATGGGACCTCAAACGGCTTGATTCCGGCTATATTCCGAAAATAGAAGTTGGGGGACTTGAACCAAACTATACCGAGGATAAGAATTTAGAGGTTGAAACAGAGGGAGGATCGGATAGCGACAATCTTAACCATGTCTAGACATTCGGGAGGTCACTTGAAATGCCGATTCCTTATCGTGATGCTGATGAATTAAACGATTATGGCATAGCAGGATATCTAACGATTCAACCTGCAAAGGAAGGATCTGGCTATCTGGCTGCACTTTTTCTGATCAATGCACGCGGTGAACCGATAGAATTTACGTATAACCGCATAGAGACTCCACACACCTTTCTTTGGCGACAAGCGGATATAAGGCGCCATGCGATAAAAAAAATAACCACATCGCTCCTCTCCTTATGTCCCAAAATACCGCGCCTGATGCTTTGTCGCGCTGAAGAAGTCGGCGGCGAACTTTTCTGTCAGGATATACAATTGTCGATTCCAGTCTGCCGGATTGCGCCGGCAATTAAGGCCTTTCCTTATTCGGCAACCGAAATACAAGACAGGATCGAAGCGGAAGAACCCCTGAATCTTTTTTGGTATCCGGGAAAACCTCCTGAAGACTCGATCGAATTGAAGCTTTTACATGAATTGTTAGGACGGGGCTTGCTCACAGAGCCCTTTGAGCGGACATTAATTGGACTCCGTGAGTTGTATCCGGAGAAAGGGAAATAGATGATGACCACGGATGTGATCTGGTGGAAAGAGCATCATATTGGCAATGTTCCAAGAGCGCGCTGGTTTGGTTTTTTTAGGCGGCCTGTTAAGCTTAGCGAGTATATTCCCCAGGGGCTGTCTGTACCATCGGTAATCCTATCTGTTCCTCAGGATTTATCAACATCGGATGACAATTCTTTGTCGTCACCCATTTCATTAATGGTCCCACATACCTTAACTATACCAATTAATCTCATTTCCGGTCAGACACAATCTGGTGGTTGTGTCCGCGGTAGTGTTGGACTCGCCGGTATCCTGTTGAAAGAGAGTATGCCCGGGGCAAAATTGTCAAAGCCGACACGATCAGATCTGGCTCTGCAAACTTCTCAAGATATGGATAATAATAAGGCTGAACCAGAAATCCCTCTTTCCAAACGGTTAGCTTATTTGCTCCAACCACCAACTGAAGTTTTACTATCAAGAAGCGGTCCGTTGGAATGGCCAGGAACCTTGTTCGATTATCAGATAGAAGGAATAAAAACCCTGCTTTCAAGAGATGCCTTGTTGCTTGCAGATGATATGGGACTCGGGAAGACAATTCAGGCGCTAGGTGCCCTGCGAATCCTTTTTCTTCAACGCCGCATCGAGTCTTGTCTACTGATTGTTCCAGCAAGCCTTGTCGGTCAGTGGCGAAAAGAAATCCACTATTGGGCTCCAGAATTACGTACCTCCACCATTCGTGGTACAACGGCAGAACGAACATGGCAATGGGTTACATCTGCCCATATTTACCTTACGAGTTATGAAACCTTACGGTCTGATTGTACCGACAATGCTCAATCACCTCCCCGTCGCCGTGTATGGGATGTTGTTATTCTTGATGAAGCTCAGAAAATTAAAAATCGTGACGTGGAGATCAGTCGTAAATGTAAACTTCTTCATCGACAGCGGGCTTGGGCACTTACGGGCACACCACTTGAAAACCGGGAAGATGATCTCGCTTCTATTCTCGAATTCGTAACGACCCTTAAAGAAGGTGAAACACCGCCGAGGCTCAAACCTGGTTTTGAACTCCAGGAAAAACATAAAAGTTTACAGCTTCGCCGGAAGAAACAAGATGTGCTCCCCCAGCTTCCACCCAAAATGGTCAACCAGATATCTCTAACAATGAATAGGCCGCAGCGTGAATACTATGAGCGTGCTGAAAAAGAAGGTATCGTCCAGCTAAAGGAAAGTGGTGAGTCTGTTAGAATAGAAAACATTCTCGAACTTATTATGAAATTGAAGCAGATATGCAATTTTTGTCCATCTACGGGAAGCTCAGTTAAATTTGATGATGTCCTGGAAAAATTGATTACTCTCGTGTCTGAGGGATATCGGGCCCTAATCTTTTCCCAATTCACGGATTCAACATATGGAGCAAATGCCATAGCATCAAACCTTAAAGACTTTAATCCTCTGCTGTATACCGGCGATCTTTCACAATTGCGTCGAGACATGATCATTAAAACATTCAAAGAGAATCGAGATCATAAGATTCTCATTCTTTCCCTCCGCGCCGGCGGACAAGGGCTAAATTTACAGGATGCTTCATATGTTTTTCATTTTGACCGCTGGTGGAATCCTGCCGTTGAACATCAGGCTGAGGACAGAGCCCATCGTCTCGGCCAAACTTTTCCAGTTAATGTTTATAAATATGTTATCGAAGATACGATTGAGGAACGGATTGAGAAAATTTTAAAGGAAAAGCAATTGCTTTTCGATGAATTGGTTGACAGTGTTTCAATCGATTTAAAGTCAAAACTGTCAAGCGAAGAACTTTTCGGCTTGTTTGGATTAATCCCTCCGGAACGCTTGAAATTATCAAAACGGAAATCGGCATTCAAAGGAACCTATGCAGAAATGAGTGGCGTGGAATTTGAGGAACATGTGAAAAAGCTCTTGGAACAAAAGAAATGGAAAGTGGAAACCACGCCTTTGACGCGCGATGGGGGGATTGACCTCATAGCCCGGCGGAATGACGATATTGGTGTAGAAACAACCCTTTACATTCAATGTAAAAATCATCTAACTCCCGTAGCTGTTGACGTAATTAGAGCCTTAAATGGAGCGATGCCGAAAGATGCTACTAACACAAGAGGCGTTGTAGTTTGTCCGAGCGGCTTTTCGATTGATGCAATAAATTTTGCTAAAGACCGGGGTATTGCACTTTGGGACCGTCATCATCTTTTTGAATTATTCCGATGATTCACTGACTGACATGTTTTGAAACCCCATCAAATATTCAAAACCTTGCTCTGCTGCTTCGAATGAGGGGGCCATTTGACCCGCAAAAGCAATTTTTGCGGTCATTTTTGGAGTAACTTTATG
>JAUSPI010000211.1 GCA_030655775.1 Syntrophales bacterium | reverse complement strand
TCACTGCCCGCATATAGTCCTCCATTCCACGTAAAAAGATGTCGTTGTGATTGGCCCCTAAAATTTCGAGGAGCTTTTTATCCTTAGCAGGGGAGGCGTTATAGAGCGTCTGACCGTCTGCAAAGGGAAGGATATGGTCCTTCTCTGCATGGATAATCAGTGTGGGTTTGTCAAAGGTGCGGATTTTGTCGATGTTGCGAAACCCGTCTTCCTCTCCTAACCCGAGATCCTTCATGTTGATACCCAGAAGATTGAGCAGGGTTTGGGAATAGGCGAATCCGCTTTCAATTATAGCCCCGTCTATTTTATCTTTATAATTTGCCATCAGCTCCAATGCGGATGCACTTCCCAGCGATCTCCCCATCACAATAAATGGACCGGTATAACCATTTTCTGTAAGCCAGTTGTATACATAGTCAAAGACCAGATGTGAGTCTCGCATCATGGCAGTGATCGTGGGTGAACCCGTGGAACGCCCATATCCCCTGTAATCAACGGGGAGGAAGTTGATGCCGGCTGATCGGTATAATGTTCCTAAGTCATCATAATCCCTTGCAATCTCACCATTACCGTGAAAAAATAAAATGTTGGCACTCGTTTTCTCAGCAAGATGAAAACGTGCCCCTACAACCACATCCTTTTCTACCGGGATCAGGACATCCTCAGCAACAGTTCGCGAGTCGGATGTGCCGTATTCAGGACGGGGATGAAACAGGTATGTCATTAATGCAGGCCGATCGAGGACTGAATAATCAATTTTGGTAATGTCTATCATCGGATTTCCTCCCTACATAGTTCGAAGATTCCCTGCAGGAAGATGCAAGGAATCTCCAATGATTCAAATTATACAATACAACAGATAATTTGTCCATTATTGTCTCTGACCCCAAAATAGACATTGACCCTTCCAGCACAGTAGGACAGGCGTCCCGCCTGTCCATAATGGTGAATCGCTTAGACAGCCGAGACGGCTGTCCTACGGGATGGGGAGGACAGTCTTTATTTTCAATGTCTATTTTAGGGTCTGAGCGGGAGCGCACCCTGTAAACTCCGCCCTGTGGGCAGGAGGGTCACATTGGATTTGACAGGACATGAAAGTTGATTTATAAAAATAACAGGAGGTGAAGACGGTGGGGTGGATTTTGGCAACTCTAATCTTGATGTGCGGGCTTTTCGCCATCAAGCTGCTGTATGTACTCGCTACTTTGTCGGTACATCCGATTACACAGGGAGCGATGTTTGTCCCCACCGCTAACATCAGGATTAGAACCTTTCTCGATGCTGTTTCTATGAATGCCAGTGACCTTCTTGTAGATATAGGTTGTGGAGATGGCAGAGTCCTTCGGGCAGCAAGAAGGCGCTACGGTGTTATGGCTCTGGGATTTGAGATCAATTTCATGGCTTATTTAATTGCCAGAATTCGAAATTTTGGGATCGAGGGAATCCGGGTCAGGTGGGGAAACTTTTGGAAAGCAGATATTGGTGATGCGAATGTAGTTTTTTGCTACCTCTTTCCAGATGTAATGGAGCGTTTGGCTAAAAAGCTGGACAAAGAGCTTCGTCCAGGAACTCGTGTTGCTTCATGCAATTTCCCTGTTCCAGGCTGGAAACCTCTGGAGGTTCTTTTTCCCGACTCCTCCCTACATGGCGACCGATCTTTATTTATCATATTGGGTCACATCTTCCATAAGTAACTTATTCATTGACAAAAATCTCTATACATTATAGGTTCGCAGCCAGTATGATTCATACGAAGTTGCATTCAAAAACGACTCTGTCGGGCGAGACGCCCAACCTACCACGGGGGTAGGACAGGCGTGATCCACCACGGGGGTAGGACAGGCGTCTCGCCTGTCTATAAGGGCAAGGGAGAACATATCTTGAAGGATCGAGACAATAATAAAGTCCAGGGCATTTCAGGAAACATCGGATTGGAAATAAGATGCAATAGATGTGGACAAGAGCTTCCGTTATTACATCCTCATATAATATTGGAAAAAAGCGACGATTCAGGTGAAGCGATTTGTGAGGAGTGTTACTTTTCAGAAGATATTGAGTGATTGTCCGGAGTGATACGTTCAACTTCTGTGGCTGTCTTTCCAACTATCTTATAGTATCCTTCAGGGTTGGTATTTGCTTCGGTATTTATCAAAAGTACGCGTACCCCATGCCTTATGCGAAGATCTTTTTCTATGAAATCAGGTCTTTCGGAATGCAGGGCAATCAGTCCCGCCAAACCTGCAGCACCGGATTCCCCGGAGACCACCCCCTCGTCAGCTAAGAGCATCATTGCTTCTTTGGCGTAATTATCTTCTACAGCAACGAATGCGTCGAATCGATCACGCACCGCGGGCCATGCGGTAAGGGATGGTGTTCCGCAGTTCAACCCTGCCATTATAGTGTTTTCTTCAGGTATAATAGAATGAGGGCGACCATTTCCGGTTTCTGCGGAACGGAAAAGACAGTCCGCGGCTGTGGGTTCGACGGAAATAAGGCGTGGTAAGGTTGCGGGATCATGAAAATATGAAGCGGCCGCAAAAGCGAAAGCGCCAACACCGGACTGGATAAAGACGATATCCGGCGGTTTCTCGCCTTGCTCCTTGAGCTGAATAGATATTTCCTTGAAGAGCGTAAGATATCCCTGCTGAATATAGAGCGGTATTTTCATGTAACCCGCATATCCGGTGTCAGCTATGATCAGACGGGTTTCTTTTTTTGCTTCTTCAGCAGCACGCCTGACAGCGTCGTCGTAACCTCCGTTTACTACTATAACCTTTGCCCCCTCCGATTCGATTGCCTCGATTCGTGCCGGTACAGTCTCATGCGGTACGAAAATAACAGATGGTCTTCCAAGTAGCCTTGCAATCCATGCCACTGCCCTGCCGTGATTGCCATCTGTTGCACAGGAAAAGGTGGTTCCATCTGCCAGTTTGCGACCTTTTTCTGTCAGAAAGTCTTCCGGCTTCAGGTTGCCACCGCTCCGTTCATGGAGGATACGGAAAACAGCATGTGAGGCACCGAGCGCCTTGAATGCCTTTAGTCCGAAACGCTTTCCTTCATCCTTTATCAATAAATGTTCTACTCCGAGTCTGTCAGCAATCCTGTTCAATGGTACGAGGGGTGTTGGTGTGTAGTTCGGCAGGGTTCTGTGGAAAGAAAAAACCCCTTCCACTTCAGAAGGGGAGAATGTTGTAACTTTTGAGGGACTGGAATTCAAAAAAACTTTCAAAATCAATTATCTCCACGGTTAATTATTTATGCGGCTCGATAATTACTTTAATACATTTTCTGGCCTCGGCAACGAGCTGGAAGCCCAGTCCTGTTTCTTCCAGACTCAACCGATGTGTGATCATTTTTTGAACGGGTACACGTCCTGCTCGAATCAGTTCAATTGCTTCCATCGCATCCAGCGGGCTGTTACCGTATGAGGGGATCAATTTTATCTCATTGCGCCAGAACTCATTAATTGGCACGGAGAGATCAATGCCCGGTTCGGTTGTTGCGAAGCATAGGACAGTGCCTCCTCGATCCACGGACTGCAATGCCTGAGTGAAAGCGGCCGGGGCTCCTGTACACACTATTACAAGGTCGGCAAGTTTGTTGTTATTAATCTGGTGTGTGCGGGAAGGAATATCATCGCTGGCGTTAATTACAGCATCTGCACCGAATTGCCGCGCAGTCTGCAGGCGATATTCATTAATGTCTGTCATGATTATTCGTCCTGCACCCAGGGTACGGGCGAGCAACAAGTGTAGCAGTCCGGAGATTCCGCTGCCAAGGATAAGTACGGATTGTCCCGGCTGAAGATTCGCAATCCTCTGTCCGCGGATAACGCAAGCTAATGGTTCAATAAAGACACCGTCTTCGAATGTGAGTTCTTTAGGCAGCAAAAACACACCGCGGTCTACGTTGAGTCTTGGCACCCGTATGTACTCGGCGAAACCACCTGGGTAATAGTTTGTGCTGTGCAGGGTTTCACATGCCGTGTGGTGACCTCTCAGGCAGTAGTGGCAGGTGTTGCATGGGATGTGGTGAGAGACGAATACCCTGTCACCGACGTTGTACCGTTCAGCACCTTCTCCCACTTCAATAACTTCTCCGGCGATTTCGTGGCCCAAGACCAGAGGGGCCTTTTTAACACGATACCATTCCATTACATCACTGCCGCAGATACCGCTGGCTATCACCTTTACCAGCAGCTCACCGGGTCCGATCTCAGGAGTCGGCAGCTCTTCCAAGCGAACGTTACTGTTATTATAATACATTGCTACGCGCATGGTATTTTACCTTTTTACACGGACAAACAATACCGAATCAAAGTCCGGCACATGGTTGAAAGCTTTGAAAAAATGGTTTTTCAATGCTCAGAACATTTTTTCGACCATTCTATGTCTCGCTTTGCTGCAAATCCAAAACTCGCGCTTTGCGCTCAGACATTGGATTTGCGGGCGCTACGCTTCGATCAAGAATGGTTAGCGAAAAAATCTTGATTCGCTTCCTCAAAACCATATTTTTCAGTTTTTCAAAGGTCTAGGTTTGTCCATGCCACTCACTTTGTGCCTTTGTATCTATGTGACTTTTTGCCTCAAGCTATCGGCTTTAGCCGACAGCACTTTACTTTTGTTCCTGCACAATGGTGTTGAACAGCTCCCATGCCTCTTTAGCAGTATAATTTTCGTGGATGATGGCCCGCAAAGCCCTGCTGACGGCAACAGGATTGGGGTTTTGCCAGACGTTTCTCCCGAGGTTGATACCGATGGCACCTTTTTGCATTCCATCATAAACAAATTCAAACACTTCGAGTTCTGTTTCGCATTTAGGTCCGCCCGCCATGACCACGGGGACAGGACAACTATTTGTAACTTTATCAAAGTCTTCACACCAATAGGTTTTTACCACCCGTGCGCCGAGTTCCGCGGCGATACGGCTACATAGGGCAAGGTATCTGGCATCTCGTTTTTCCAATTCTTTACCGACAGCCGTAACCGCCATTACGGGAATGCCGTAATCTTCGCATTGATTGACAAGCTCTGAAAGGTTTGTCAGCGATTCATGTTCATATTTACTCCCTACAAAGATGGAAATACCGACAGCGGTGGCATTGAGGCGAATAATTTCCTCAATTGATGTGGTAATGCCCTCATTTGCCAGGTCTTCACCGATCACACTGGTACCGCCGGATACCCTCAGAATAACAGGTTTCGTGTTCCCCGGGTCTATTGATGAACGTAATACCCCTCTGGTAACGAAAAGGGCGTCACAATAGGGGAGAAGCGGCTTGATGGTTTCTCCCGGTTTTTCCAGGCAACTGGTAGGACCTTGAAAATAGCCGTGATCTATCGGCAAGAAGAAGCAGTGACCATCTGATTGAATGAGCTGTGACATACGATTTTCCATTCCCCAATCCATTTTAATACCTCCTTGACCCGGATAAGCCGGAAAAATTTATTTTGAATTTGATGCATTCGTAAAAAGGCATAAACTGCACCATTTGTCATTCTGAACTTGGTTCAGGATCTCACTTGTTTCAGCATCTAATTGTTTCAGCATCACTCTTGTCATTCTGAATTTATTTCAGAATCTCAGGAGACCCTGAAACAAGTTCAGGGTGACATTTGTGGTATTGTTCAGGGTGACATTTGTGGTATTATTCAGGGTGACAAAAACTGACTTTTTACGAGTGCATTTAAAGTTATCTGGTTTCAACCTGACCTTCGGGAGCATCCCCCTGTTCGTAGTCCGGAGCATAAATATCCCTTTCACCTTTTTTCTGCCCGCTGCCAATATCATATTGCTCGTAATCCGGGGTGTGCTCCCGGTCACGGCACCCAGAGATACATAAAGTGGACTCCCGGTGGAGTTGTCAGGCCTTTTCCATTGATGGCAATTAGATTGATTATGTTAGAGGGAGCTTTTGGAAGCGCAGAATAGATGCTTCCCTTATATGTTCCAGGCCTGTAATAGGTAATTACGGAAGCTTTGTCAATGCCTGACAATTGTTTTATCCGCTTTATTGCATCATCCAGGTAACCAACCTGATCGATCAGTTTTGCTTCCAATGCCTGATCTGCGGTGTATATACGGCCATCTGCCAGCTTTTCGACATCTTTTCTTGTCAGGGGTTTTCGTCCATCCGTAACGATACCTATAAACCTTTCGTGGAGGCTGTCAATAATTGTCTGCATAATCTTTTGTTCTTCCGGCGTGCTTGGTCTGAATGGTGACCAGATGTCTTTTTTGTCGCCGGATTTGACGGTCTCTTCTTCAATACCTATGCGCGATAGAAGACCTGCCACATTGAACTTTAATGCAATGACACCGATACTTCCGGTAATCGTTGTAGGATGGGCAATTATTTCGTCTGCGGCAGTAGCCACATAATATCCCCCCGATGCACCAACATCCATTAAACAGGCCGTTATTTTAGCGCCGGTTTTCTCCTTAAACAACTTCAACTCATGATGAATGATATCACTGGCGGTGACAGTGCCACCGGGAGAATTGATTCGGAGAATAAGACCACGAATCGCATCATCTGATTCTGCTTTTTTTAATGCCTCTTTAACCTCAGAGACGATAGATATTCCTTCACGGAATCCAACTGAGGTATCGCGTTCTTTCTCGGAAATGAAGCCGGAGATATCCATGAGAAGGATTTTGTTGCTTCCTTCTCCCTCCACAACACGTTCCTGAAGTGCCTGTGCCGAGGGGAAAAGAGGTATATTGACGATGGCGCAACCGCTTAGGAAGATGGGGAAAAAGAGGAAAAGCGTGACTAACCAGAGAAATCTATGTCTATACAATGTCATAACCGCTTTTAACATATTTTGACCTCATAAGAAATTGAATAAATCACAATCTCTTTCTGAGATTGTATTTGACCGGGAGCGCACCCGCAAATTACTATAGCACTTCAAATTGATTTGGCAACGGGAAAAGTTAAGTTAGATGCCTCCTGATCCCAACCCAAAAATAGACATTGAAAATAAAGACTGTCCTCCCCATCCCGTAGGACAGCCGTCTCGGCTGTCTAAGCGATTCACCATTATGGACAGGCGGGACGCCTGTCCTACTGTGTTGGAAGGGTCAATGTCTATTTTAGGGCCCAAACCCAAGCTTGACAGTGCCCATTGTACCGTGGTACGCATTCTCCTGTACAACAGTATCTTAATAAGGGTGAATATTATGCCTGGATCAAAACCTGCACACATTCTGTTAATGGAAGATAATGCCACCCTGGCTCGCTTCCTTCAGCAGAAACTTGAGGGTGATGGTTATGTCGTAGACGTTGCATATGATGGCGAAGAGGGTCTTGCCATGTACGAGACTGGTTCCCACGACGTATTGGTTGTGGATCAGGTAATGCCCGTCTACGATGGACTCGAGGTGATTCGCATCCTTGCCTCACGTGGTCTGCTTCCCCCGACAATTATGGTTACCGGTGGTGGTAGTGAGCAGATCGCCGTAGAGGCAATGAAACTGGGTGCCTACGATTATATAGTTAAAGACGTGGAAGGGTATTTCGAACTGCTTTCCGCTGTAATCGAACGGGCGCTCCGGCAGTATCGCCTCGACCAGGCGAAAAAGAAAGCAGAGAAAGAGCTACAGGAGAGCGAGGAAAGATATCGTACTGTGGTAGAAGATATGCCTGCCATGATTTGCAGGTTTCTTCCTGACGGAACATTGACGTTCGTCAATGACACATACTGCCGCTACTTTAACAAAAACAGAGAAGACCTGATCAACCAAAACTTCTTGCAATTTATTCCGAAGGAAGACAATGAAAAAGTGAAAAACCACATTATGTCCCTGACCACGCAAGACCCCATTAGAACATATGAGCATCAGGCAGTTGTGGATAGCGGTGAACTTCGCTGGCAGCAGTGGACTGACCGTGCGCTGTTTGATACACAGGGTAATCTTATTGAATATCAATCCATTGGACAGGACATCACGGATCGCAAGCAGGCAGAGGAACAGTTGCTCCATAAACACCACATAATTGATCGTATTATGAAGGCCAGCCCGGCCGGGATAATGATGATGAATGCCGAGGGGCATATCATTTCTATCAGCAATCGTACTGAAGAAATGCTGGGTCTATCAAAGGAAGAAATTATTCAGATTCCACATAATTCTCCGAAAATCCGTTTTGCCGATACTGATAATGAACCGATTCCCGATGAATATTTGCCGTTTACACGGGTGATAGCCGCCGGCGAGACGATTTATGGCATGCATTATGCCTTCCAGCAACCTGATGGAAAGCGAGTATTTCTTTCAGTTAACGGAGCTCCTGTCCTGGAGGAATCCGGTGAGATAAGCGGTGTAGTATTAACACTCGGTGATATTACCGATCACAAACAGATGATGGAAGATCTGAAAATAAGAAACGACGCTATTGCTTCATTCATCAATGCCATTGCCTTTACAGACCTTTATGGAAACATTACCTATGTGAATCCTTCTTTCCGTGAAATGTGGGGGTATGACAGCGAAGAAGATATCTTAGGAAAGCCTTATTTGAGTTTCTGGCATAAGGAGGAGGAAGCCGGAAAGATGCTAAATTCATTACGGCGCAACCAAGGCTGGATCGGCGAACTGGTTGCTCTGAGGAAAAACGGTTCACTGTTTGATGTACATCTTTCAGTAAGCACGGTTAAAGACGAATCCGGCAAGCCGGTTTGCATAATGGGTTCATTTGTGGACATCTCCGAGAAGGTCAAAATGCAAAAGATCCTTGCACAGTCCGATAAGCTTTCCTCTCTGGGACAGCTCTCTGCAGGACTATCCCATGAGTTGAGGAATCCACTTGCCGTCATCAGTTCATGCGCCCAATTCTGCCTGGATACTACGGAACTTCCGCACAAGGTTAAAGAGAATTTTCAGATGATTTACCGGAACAGCCAGAGGGCAAGTGACCTTATAAAGGAGCTGCTGGAATTTGCCAAACCTTCTGAAATGGTCAGCAAACCCGTGAACATCAATGAATTAGTAACCAGGATGTTGCATATGGCCAACCTCGAAGCACATTCCTTCCACGTTACTGTTAACACCCACTTGGGGGAAAGACTTCCTGAAATAACAGGCGATGAGGAAAAACTTGGACAGGTCTTCCTCAATTTGTTCATGAATGCGATCCAGGCCATCTCGGCCAATGGTACAATCACGGTCCGGACACGGGTGCTTGAATCAAGAGACCTAATAGAGGTGAACGTTATTGATGACGGTCCCGGTATTCCGGAAGAATACCGCCAGAAAATATTTGAACCTTTCTTTACCACCAAAGATGGCGGCACTGGCTTGGGGCTGAGCATTTCCTACACCATAGTAAAACAACACAGGGGGAGCATCACCGCCGGAAGCGAAGGAAGGCGGGGAACGAAAATGTCCGTAAGGCTGCCTATAGGTTAGAGTAAAAAAGGAGAGGGAATGACCAAAAGAGCCCACACTCCATCCGGGATAAACATCCTTGTGGTCGATGACGATCAGGATTTCCGGTGGGTAATAAACAATATCCTGACGGAATGCGGATATGGCGTGCTCGAAGCGAAAAATGGAAGAGAAACCCTGAAAATCTTAAAAAAAACCGCCCCAAACCTTATCTTATTAGATCATCGAATGCCTGGAGAAACAGGGTTGCAGGTTGCGTCCAAAATTAAAAAAAGTCTTCCGGAAATCCCCATCATCATGATCACAGCCTATGCAGATGTAAAGTCCGCTGTTGAGGCTATGAAAATGGGTGTATATGACTATATCACAAAACCAATCGATAACAATGATCTCATCTTTACAATCAAACGGGCACTGGAGAAAGAAGAGCTTGCAAAAGAAGTCGAACATTTAAAAAAAGTCCTGAAAAAGCGAGTATTCCTTCATGAACTGATGGGAAATAGCACTCAGGTCAACAAAATGGTCGATCTGGTAGAAAAGGTGGCTCCCTCCCCGTATACTGTTTTGATAGAAGGAGAAAGTGGTACAGGCAAGGAACTCGTGGCCCGGGCCATTCACGATTTCAGCAAGGTAAAGGAAGGGCCTTTTGTCGCTGTAGACTGCGGCGCAATTCCTGAAACCCTTATAGAAAGCGAACTGTTTGGCTATATGAAGGGGGCGTTTACGGGCGCTCATGTAGACAAGCCGGGACAGTTCGAGCTGGCTGAAGGAGGTACAATATTTTTAGATGAGGTGGGAAATCTTTCTTATCCTGCCCAGCAAAAGCTTCTTCGCGCCATGCAGGAACGGCATGTACAGAGATTGGGTGCAAAAAAACCCATTCCTGTTAATGTTCGAATTGTCGCAGCAACCAACACATCCCTGGAAGAGGATATAGGAAAAGGCAGATTCCGCTCCGATCTATACTACCGGTTAAATGAATTTTCCATCAAAGTACCTCCCCTCAGGGAAAGAAAAGATGATATCCCTTACTTGGCGAAAAAATTTATAGATGAAGCCATTATAGAACTCAAGAAAAACTGTCAAGGGTTTTCTAAAGAGGCCTATAAGGATTTAATTACCTATCACTGGCCGGGGAACGTCCGTGAATTGAGGAATATAGTCCGCCAGGCAACCCTTCTCTGCGAGGAAAATGCTTCCGTAAAACCGGAGCATTTGATGTTTGATATCGATATTACGCAAAACCTGTCGGAAAAGGACCCCGATCCACACACCCAGGTTTTCATCGAAAAAGGCTTATTGAAGGAAACGCTCAAACACTACACCGATCAGATTGAAAAAAATATGATAAATGAAACATTAAAGGAGTCAGAAGGAAACAAAAGCAAGGCAGCCCGTAAACTGGGCATCGATTACAAAACCCTCCTAAGAAAGATAAAAACCCATCAGATAGAATAGTGTCCTGTCATCTATGTAATGTTGCAAAGATGGCCGTCATTCCCGCGGAAGCGGGAATGACATTGGTTACGAATACATCAATAGTGATGCATTCGTAAAAAGCTTACTATGCCATTTTGCGGCATTATAATTGGAAGTAACTTATGTTTTTAACAAATGCGTTATTTCTGGCAGATATTGAGAAATGTTAACTACTTGCAACACATTTGCGAATTTAAGTTACTTGGAAGTC
>JAUSPI010000210.1 GCA_030655775.1 Syntrophales bacterium | reverse complement strand
GAACCCGGATGAAAGAAAATAGAACCGGACTCTATGGCATAGGCCCGGTTGGCTATTTTACACTAAAAAGCCGACAAGTCTGTGAACTGCGTATGCTTTTTGAAGAACTATGTTGCTACAGTTGTATCCGCTATAAATTCTTTACACTTATATCAAATATCCACTTGAGACTTTTTTTAATCGGCTTCTGAAATGGGTTCACCTCTAGATGTAAAGGAAATACCCTGTTGAGACTGGGTCCCGATCATGACCGTCTCAATGATGGGGGGATTGGATTTTTCCTTTGCTTTCCATTTGACGATGAAATTAGCTCCGGACCCTCCGGCCGTATCTTTCTGGCTGATAATATAGCGGGTTGAAGAAAGGGGAACAAGCTCTATGGGATCTTCGATGAAATTTTTAAGAAATTTCCCCTGAGTTTCATAGTAACTTACCTCAGTGATGGTAATCGGGTTGGAAAGATCAATATTCCGGATACTGAGGGTGATAGCCAAAAGGTAAGGTGTTTCCTTGTTTCCTATATAAATATGGGAATATGCGGGGACATAGACTGTTTGACCCTTTAACGCTTTTACCCGGGTTTCCGCTTCAACCTGAGCCGTAAATATAGTGAACAAGACTAATAAAAAAACGAAATTTTTAATTTTCATACATACCTCCAGTTGGGCCTTGATCATCGTTTCGGCCAGTGGTATGGAGACATCAAAAATGGAAAGTGTAACCGATTGAAATGATGATGAATTTAAGAATAAAAAATATGTAATAAATCTAGACAGTTACAAATAACTAGTTTATATACTGGAAGTATGACTCTAATTTTACTGCGCATAGCAGAAAGACAAGGCAAGAGGTAGCTGATTCCCTGGCAAAATTTGAATCAGCTGGTGACACAAAAAGTCAACGTCAAATTGCAGAAGAGATTGGCATACCGCGTTCAACGTTGCAGCACTGGATTGCTCGGAAAAATCATATTGATGCTGATCCTGAACTTGTTTCCTTCTTTGAGTCACCGGTTGGAACGGCATTTTTGCATCGATTGGTTCATGGAGTCCATTTTGTAATGACCATGTCAGGTGCCGGTAGTATTCGTCATGTCTGCCAATTGCTCGAATTAACAGGCCTTGATCAGTTCGTTGCGTCATCCTATGGGGCACAATACGACGTCTCTGCAAAAATGGAGCAAGCCATTATCAAGTTTGATCATTCTGAAAGAGAGCGATTAGCTGCATCAATGCCGCCAAAGGAAATAACCGTCTGCCAGGATGAGACGTTTCATCCGGAAACGTGCCTTGTTGCCATAGAACCTGTTTCCAACTTTATTCTTCTGGAAAAATATGCTGACAGCAGGAAAGCTTCTGAATGGACAAAAGCTATGGAAGAAGCCACATACGGACTGCCGGTATCAATCGTGCAGTCCACCAGTGATGAAGGCAAAGGGATTCTCCACCATGTCAAAAGTGATCTGGGAGCTCAACATTCACCCGATGTGTTTCATGTCCAACATGAAATCGTCAAAGGAACAAGTGCTGTTCTGGCCAGCAAGAAGAAAAAAGCAGAGAAACGCCTGGAACAGGCAGCTGAAGAGGTTCAACACTGCATTCTGGAGAAGGAGGCTTACCTTCAGACACAGCATGGACGCGGACGTCCTCCTCAGTTTGACAAACGGATTGAAACATCACTGCAAAACCAGGAAGATGCCAAACAGGATTTGGAGTTTGCTGAGTCGCATCAACAACGGATGAAAGAGGCCATTCAGAATATTAGCAAGGTGTACCATCCTGTAGACCTCGAAACTGGAAAATTAAGACAAGCCGATCAAGTTTTTGAATCTTTGAATGAGTGTTTCGAGTCAATGGAATCAGTAGCCTCAGAGGCAAACCTATTGGATCGTAGTTTAAAAAAGATTCAAAAAGCGAAAAAAGTAGTCGTGGATATGGTTGCTGCTGTCCTTTTTTACCACATGACCATTCAGGCGAAGATTGAAGCCCTTTCTTTACAGTTGAAAGTGGAACAGGCTATCATGGATAAGCTGATACCGGGTCTTTATCTAAAGCGTGTGTCAAGGCAGGCAAAGAGCGCTGATGATCGCCGACGGTTACATGATAAATCCTTTGATATCCTGCAATCTTTACAGGGCGATAACAGTCCTTTCATTGGTTTGAGTTCTGAAGAATTGGAATTGATCGAAAAAGTAGGAAAAGAATGCGCAAATTTATTTCAGCGATCAAGTTCATGTGTAGAGGGCAGGAATGGTCAATTGTCTCTGCGTCATCATGGTCTTCATCGGCTCAGTAGCCGGAAACTGGCAGCCCTTACTGCAGTTCACAATTATTTTATAAGGAGGAGAGACGGAACCACGCCGGCCGAAAGATTTTTCGGAACCAAGCCAAGGGAACTTTTTGAATTTTTACTCAGCAGTCTTGATCTGCCCGGCAGACCTGCACGGGGCCGAGCATGAACTTGTGGCCGAAACGATGATCAAGGCCGGAATTATAATAAAGGAAGATCCGCACATTCTTACCCTCATTCTTGATGGTATTTCAAATACATTATTTTTTAAGCATATAGAAACTCCTGATAAATATGAAATAAAGCCGGAAACAGTTCTAAATATTTTCTACAATAAAATAATTATGGATAAAATTGATAATGGGGCAATATAACATCAAAAAAATAGGAATAAATGGAATGCTAAAAAGCAAAAACAATATTGTACTCGCCTGGATTTTGGTAATGAGTATGTCATTTATCTTTTCGGGTTGTAACCGGGAAGCAGACATGGCAGTCAACAAAGAATTCACTGTTCATGCTCTTTCGGTGACGATGGTTATGAATGAAAAGTTTCCTGTCTATTATTCAACGATTGGCTCAGTGATCTCTGATGATCGCATACAAATTACCTCGCGTATTACCGGCTATATTCATGAAATTTCAGTACGGGAGGGGCAAAAGATACGCAAAGGAGACCTCCTTGTTTCGCTGGACAGTATGGATATTGAAGGGGCAATACAACAGGCGGAATCGGCAGTAAATAAATCCCGGTCAGCGCTGAAAGATGCTCAAATCGATTTTGAGCGTTATGAAGTACTTTTCAAGGAAGGCAGCGTTGCTGAAAATACATTAAGAAAGATACGTCTGCAAAGAGATATCAGCCGGGAGACATTGCATGCAGCTCTGGCGGCCCTTGAAACAGCGAAATCTCAACGACAATATATCCTGATCAAAAGCCCGGTGGATGGCGTTGTTGTTGAGCGACAAAAACGAGCGGGTGATCTTGCCGCCCCAGGCTTTCCCATCATTTCGATTGAATCGGAAAAAGCGCTTCTTTTCAAGTCATTTGTTCCGGAAAGCCAAATTCAAAAGCTTGTTCAAAATGACAAGGTCACCGTTGTCATTGATGCCCTTAACAAGACATTAAACGGCCATATCTCAAGGATCGTTCCTTCAGGAGATCCGGTAACCAGAAGTTATGAAATAAAAATTAGCCTGAATGACCCAACAGGTCTCCTGCCGGGAATGTTTGGCCGT
>JAUSPI010000209.1 GCA_030655775.1 Syntrophales bacterium | reverse complement strand
CCTATATAATGAGATCGGGCTTATTGAACAATGGATTGAGTTCGACCGCTTCGCGGATCGACTCAATCCTTATAGGTTAAACAAATCATTATTTAATCATTGATAATTGAATCTCTTTCCTATCTCCAGACTTTAATATTTCAACTTTTATACGATCACCTTTATTGAACTGACTGACACCCTTACCTCTAATAGAAAGAGATTGCTTCACTTTAATTTGATAAAACTCACCCCAGCCAGCTCTTCCATAATATATATAGCCAGTGGCCGTGGAACCATCAGGAAATGTGATTCGCATATCTTGATTTGGTAATATTTTGTGTATTCTCAAGAAATGATAAACTTCCTTCGGAATGGTAATGGGATGAGCACCATATTTCAAAAAGGACATGTTGATTGTGAAACGGAAAGATATGTGATCAAGATTTGCTATAAGTTTTTCCAGCTGTGGTTTGCTTAGCTTGTCAATCTCCTTCATTATCTCTTCAATATCCATTGCATCCCTCCAAGGTGTTTAAAGATAATAAAAATGATCACTGTGGATTTTTCAATTCATAATTTTGTCATAAATCATTGTTTAACATATATTATACTGCCCATTTACCGTATTATATCACGGCATAACTAACTTAACATTGAAAATGTACAATAAATAAGATATGTTGTCAAGAATCGATGCCATATTGAATTATATAAATACTGAAAGTGAGTTTATTATATGAAGCTGCTTGATCAAGTCCGTTATGTGATTAGAAAAAAGCATTACTCAATTCGCACAGAACAAGCATACATTAACTGGATAAAACGTTATATCTTTTTTCACAAAAAGCGTCATCCCAAGGATATGGGAGAAAAAGAAATTTCGCAATATCTTTATCATTAAAAACTGGTAGGTTATAGAGACGTATTTATCACAATGATTTATAATTGTGATCTCAATAAAGGCGGCAGGGCTGTACGCAGTCCGCTGGATATGATTTAAAAAATGGTCAGAGTAATTGTCAGACAATCTTCTTACGACTATGAGATATTGAAGCGGCATTGCTTTGATATCCTTGATCAATTCTGCGGGGATATCATCAGGAAGGACAGTTTTGTCGTTATAAAGCCGAATTTCCTTGCGGCGTTCCCGCCGGAGCGTGCCGTTGTCACCCACCCCATGATTGTGAAAAGTGCGGCGGAATATGTCCTGTCAAAGGGTGTAAGGCCGCAGATTTCGGACAGTCCCGGCACAGGTTCTTTTGAAAGGATACTCAAAGAAAGCGGTGTCAAGGATGCGCTGGAAGGACTCGATGTAGAATTTAAGGAGTTTAAACAATCCGTAAAGGTCGATATCGGTGAACCGTTCGGGCAGATTGATATGGCCGAGGATGCGATAAAGGCGGACGTCCTGATAAATCTCCCAAAGCTCAAAACCCACAGCCAGATGCTCCTCACCCTGGGAGTAAAAAACCTTTTCGGGTGTATCGCCGGTTACAGGAAGGCCGAATGGCATATGCGCACCGGTGTCGACAGGCATATGTTTGCAAGGTTGCTCTTTCAGATTTACAGGACATTGAACCCGGCCGTCACCATCGTTGACGGTATTTTGGCAATGGAAGGGGAGGGGCCGGGGAGAAGCGGTGTGCCTAAGCATCTTGGTGTGCTTGTCGGAAGTGATAACGGTGTGGCAGTCGACATGACGATATGCACGATGTTAGGGATAAAACCGGATATTCTTCTGACAAATGAAGTCTCGAAAGAGCTGGGCTTTTTCGATGGGCCGATCGAAGTGGACGGCGATCTTCCAAAAATCAGAGGCTTTTCCCTGCCGGGGATAACGCCGCTTACCATGGGTCCCGGCTGGGCGCAGCGTTTCCTCAGGCAGTATTTCCTTCAAAGACCCGAGGCCGATGAATCTCTGTGCAGATTATGCGGCAAATGCTCGGAATTCTGTCCCGCAGGGGCACTGGCCCAGAGAGGCGATACCCTCCATTTTAATTATGATAAATGCATCAGGTGTTTTTGCTGTATCGAAGTCTGCCCTCACGGCGCTCTTCATACCCGGGAACCGATAGGCGGCAAGCTGTTGAGAAAGTTCATACACAGAGGTTAATTCCTGCCGTATCGTTTCAGCTTATTTCAGTTTCGATATTAAAATTTCCTGAATGAGCTTGGGATTGGCCTTGCCTTTTGATGCCTGCATCGCCTGACCGATGAGAAAGCCCATCGCCTTTGCCGTACCAGCCTTATAATCATCGACGGCTGAAGGATTGGCTTCGAGTACCTGATCGACAAGCGCTTCAAGTTCTACGGTGTCTGAAACCTGTTTGAACCCGAACTCTTCGACGATGGTTTCCGGTGGCTTTTCACTTTCAAAAAGTTTTGACAGGACATCTTTTGCCGATTTGGCATTAACTTCATCCCGCTCCAGCAGGAAAAGGAGACCCGCGAACCGCTCCGGAGTTACCGGGGTATCCGAAAGGGTTTGACCGCGGTCCTTCAGCGCGGGGAGCAGTTGTGTCGCAATCCACTGTGCCGACGTTCGTGGCGATACATTCCGGCCTATAACCGCCTCAAAATATTCAGACAGGTCTCGTTCCGAACTCATCAAGACGGCCTCTTCGTGAGTTAGCCCGAACTCCTTTGTAAATCGCTCCACCTTTTGACCCGGCATCTCCGGGAGGCGAGAGCGTATTTCCTCCATCCATTCAGCGGAAAGTACAATCCGCGGCACTGACGGATCCGGCACACAGGGCCCTTCAAACTTTTCACGCATCGCCGAGGTAACCTGTTTTTCCGGGTCCCAAAAACGGGTATGGAGAACGATCGATTCGCCTGCATTCACAAGTTTGGCCTGCCGGCTGATTTCATATGCGATTGCATTACCCACATTGTGGATAGAATTCATATTCTTAACTTCAACTTTCGTATTTAACTCGTTGCTTCCTCTGGGACGAATTGAAATGTTTGCGTCGACACGCATGGTCCCATGTTCCATGCTGCATTCGGCGCTGCCCGCATAGCGAATCTGTGTCCGTATCGCTTTTATATATTCCATCGCTTCATAAGGGCTGCGGAGGTCCGGTTCGCTCACGATCTCTATCAATGGCGTCCCCGCCCTGTTAAAATCAACAAGGCTGATCGGTGTACGACCCTCAGTTTCATGAACGAGTTTTGCGACATCCTCTTCCATGTGAACCTGATGTATCCCGATTTTTTTTGGAAGGCCGTCCTCGCCGATGATATCCACCCAGCCGTTGATCGCCAGCGGCTTGTGAAACTGGGAAAGCTGAAAACCTTTGGGCAGGTCCGGATAGTAGTATACTTTCTGGTCAAATGCGTTTTCCGGCTGTATTTCGCAGTTCAACGCCAGGGCGGCCAGAGCGGCTTTTTCAAGGACTTTTTCGCTGAACTGAGGTATGGCACCCGGCATCCAGAGACAGATCGGGCAGGTATTCCGATTCGGTTCGTCACCGGGGTTGTTCGGGCAATCACAAAACATCTTTGTGCCGGAGTTGAGCTGAGTGTGTATTTCAAGACCGATTACCGCTTCATAATCCATGTTTATTCTCCACCTTGTAAAGAGGCCAACATAGCAGCCAGTGCCAGAAGCCGCGTATCGCCAAGCCGGGGAGCCATAAACTGCAGCCCCGGATCTGTTTCTTGACCAAACAGTGAGCCCGGAATGTGAATCGCCGGCTGCCCGGTGACATTCGCCATAAGCGTCAATGGGAAAATATCATACACCTCATTGATTGTCGTGGCTTTGTCGATAAGTGTTCCGTTTTGTCCTGCGGGAAAAATGAGCATATCCACTGCCTTGTATAATGCCTCGGTTTCTCTTTGGAGGCGGGCGCGGACACGGCAGGCATTTTCGAAAGCGGCATAGTTTTCAAATTGGAAATAGGCGCCCTGAAACAGATAGGATTTCACCAGTGAACCGAACGATTCTGCCCGGGATTTCAGGTACATCTCATTCCAGTTTTTTGAGGATTCGGTGCGGTGGCCGTAACGTACACCATCGTATTTTCCACAGCTCGATGACGCCTCAACGGAACCGATTACATTGTGAACTGCGCGAAAAAGACTAAAATCCGCCAGACTGATCTCCTCAATCATAAGGCCGGTTTCCTTGAGCCGTGAAAGGGCCGCGTTAAAAGCTTTGGACTCGGCAGATCCCAGGTGTTCGGTACATTCCCGGATTACACCGAGGGTTCCCAGGGTTGTTCGATTCTTGCCAACCTGACTGGAGTCTGGAATATCATCATCGGGCATGGATAAGTCTTTATCGTCACGGCCGGCAATAATATCCATGATAGAGGCAATTTCTCCAGGCGTTTTTGCCAGGATTCCATAACATTCCATGGATGGAATAAGGCCGATCAGGCCAAACCTCGATACGATACCGTAACTTGGCTTGAAGCCGAAAATACCTGTTGCTGAGGCAGCAACACGCGCTTCGCCCATAGTGTCTGTTACCAGAGCGATATCCACTTCTCCCGTGGCTACGGCTTGAGATGCCGTATCACCCATCAGGCCGAAACCCAGTTCACTCATACGAGTACTGCCGGTTATTATTGCGCCGGCAGATCTTGCCCGTTCAACCACGGTAGCATCCTCAAGAGCGATATAATTTTCGAGCGCGACCGACCCCGCTTCCGTTGGCCAGCCGCTCACCGACATATTGGGTTGAATGGCTATGGTTTTTCCTTCAAGCGGGCCGCCTTCTCCGATGGAAGAGGGTGATGGATCAAAGTATGTGAAAATCTCAGAGTTCATATAAAATTCCTTTTATCAATAAAGATGCTTTCGTAAAAAGTCTTTTTTTGTCACCCAAAATCATGTCCTGAACTTGTTTCAGGATCATTCAGGGTCTCTAACTTATTGAAATATTTAGATGCTGAAACAAGTGAGATCCTGAAACGAGTTCAGGACGACAAATCACACATTTTGAGACTTTTTACGAGACTGTCAATAAAAACTTCATTACGGACGTTACTTTCCGAACTTCGATGTCTATTCTAATATGCTGGCTACTTTGAAGAAATTCCCCTTCACGGCAGGGGCATTTCGGAACAATTCCCCTTTTTCAGCCAGGGGATTTATTGTCGGTTCAGAGGCTTTTCTGATTCGATTTGTTACGTTTACCACGGAAAAGAGCGGTTCTTCATCCTTTGCCTCTTTGTTTACGATCTGAGCCAGCCGGGACGCCTCTTTCAAAGCAGCGCCTATCTGATGCCGTTCATCATCATCGATACCTATCCGTGATACCCACGAGAGTACATCAATCAATTCTCGTTCCTCCTCTGCACCGGGCAGCTTCATTTCTCCTTCCAGATCGAGCAATCCAAGTTCGGCAAGTTGTTCATGCGCGACCACGGATGGCGCCATACTTAAGGGGCAATAAGCGCTCCGGTTTTTGGGAAAGGCGATCACTTCCCTGATCGATGACGTACCCAGTATCATTGATACGACGCGGTCCATACCCAGGGCGATTCCACCGTGGGGTGGAATGCCGTAATTGAATGATTTGATGAAAAATCCGAATTTTTCTTCTACGTCACTGTCCGAAAGGCCCAATGCCTGAAAAATTTTCTTCTGTAAAACCGGATCGTTAATACGAATGCTTCCTCCACCGAGTTCTTCGCCGTTAACAACCAGATCGTAAGCGCGGGAACGCAATGCGAGAAGAGATTCTCGATCCGCGGGATCGAAATCTGTCCGGTCAGGAGCCGTAAAGGGATGATGGCTCGAAGTAATACCCTCTTCGGTAATTTCAAAAAGTGGAAAATCGGTAATCCATACCGGCGAGCATGTATCTTCGGGTATAAGGGCGAGCCTGTCAGCAATGTGTAGTCGTGTTAGTCCCAGGGCAGTCGTAACTACCTCATAGGTCGGATCGGCAATCATAATTATTACGTCACCGTTTTCCGCCTTAAAGCGTTTTTTTATACCCTCTTGTTCTTCCTTGCTGAAAAACTGAACGATATTTGACTCCAGCCCTTCGTCGGTTACCCTCATCCATGTCATACCTTTTGCGCCAAATGTGGGCACTATCTGCTTTGCATATTCATTTTGCAGTACATTTTTGCTCAGTTTTTCCGACTGTCCCCGAATGTTAATGCCCTTAATGCATCCGCCGCGCTTGAGAATCTGTTTAAATATACTGTATGTTGTGTTTTCGAAAACATCGGTGGCTTCAATAAACCTCAATCCGAAGCGCAAATCGGGACGATCTGAACCGGTGGTATCAACAGCTTCCCGGTAGGTCATCTTTGGAAACGGCCTCGGGAGAGTAATGCCGCCTATTTCAAACATCCGCACGGTAAGTTCTTCCAAAAGCTCGTAGATAAACTCCTCATCGATAAACGATGCCTCAAGGTCAAGCTGTGTAAATTCCGGTTGCCGGTTGGGTCGGAGATCTTCATCCCGGAAACATCGCGCAAGCTGGTAGTAGCGCTCGAAACCGCTAACCATGAGAAGTTGTTTAAATAGCTGTGGAGATTGGGGCAACGCGTAAAAGTGCTGCGGGTGAACACGGCTGGGCACCAGATAATCACGTGCTCCTTCAGGTGTGCTCTTTGTCAGTATCGGCGTTTCAACTTCGATGAAACCCTGTTCATCAAGGTAATCTCTTACGCACTTAAAGATTTTGTGTCGTTTTATGAAATTGTCCTGCATTGAAGGGCGTCGAAGGTCAAGATAACGATACTGGAGCCTGATATCTTCCGCAACCGAGTCTAACCCCTTAACGCTGTCACCGACAATCATCGCCTTTTCCGATATTGGAAACGGCAGTGTTTCGGACCTGCTCAGTATAACGAGATCTTCTGCCATAACCTCGATTCGGCCGGTCTCAATGTTTAGATTTTCGGTGTCTTTTGATCTTTCTGTTACCCGACCTTTAACAGTAACGCAATATTCATTTCTCAGTGAATTGGCACGGTCACAAATATCAGGAGATGCAAATTCAGGACTGAATACCACCTGTACAATACCGCTCCTGTCCCGCAGGTGAATAAAGAGAACTTCCCCGTGGTCTCTCAGCGCGTCCACCCAACCCGCTAACTGAACTTTGGATCCTGCATCGGAAAGGTTGAGCTGACCGCAATTTGATCGTTCTCTATACAGCATAACTTACCTATCCTTCCTTCAAAATATAAAGACCAGAATCGATTATCAAACCTTAACATTAGTTTCAAGTTAAATGATAGGGAGCAGATTTGTTTTTTATGCATAAAAAACCGCATTATTGACTCACGACAATCTTTAAGGCATACTGAAAATCATAATGATAGTTTATGGGGACAGATTTGAAATCTGTCCCCATGAAAAGGTGTTAAGTCATGCAGACGAAGAAGTCATTTTTTAGACGGCATACCGGAAAAATTTTGTCTATTTTTGTTGTCTTAACTTTCTTTGTCCCATTCTTTATTTATGCAGATGATTTAATCACCGTTATTGCCGATGGTCAGGCAGTGCTTGGTGAAGATACAACGCCTGCGTGGGCAAGGTCCCTTGCATTGAACAATGCGAGAAGGGCTGCTATTGAAAAGGCGTCAGGCGTTAAGGTTCACGGCCTGAGTGTTGTATATAATTATCAGCTTATCAGTGACCTGATTTCGGCTTTTTCGAAGGGCCTGATCGTAAAAGAGGAAGTCCTGATGGACGACCTCAAGGCAGACGGTAAAAATGTTACCTATTTCATAAGGATTAAAGCCCACGTAAAACCATTAGAACACAAAAAGCCGGGGAGCTTCAGAATTGTTAAGGCAGAAGTCTTTAGAGCCGGTGAAACCTCTAACACAAAAAACCCTGTTTTCCAGAACAATGACGAAATACAGATAAGGGTGGGTGTAAATTCCGACCTGTTCCTGAATATTTTCAGTGTCAGTCAGGATGGACGGATTACGAAACTTCTTCCCAATAGATATTTTAAGAATGACAGGGCATCTACCGACAGAGATTTTATTTTCCCCGATGACATCCAGAGAGTAACCGGACTGAAACTGAGAGTCCATTCCCCGAAAAGCCTCTCAAGTGCACTCGAAACAATCCTTATTGTAGCAACAAAAGAAAAAGTGGAGCTCCTTTCCAATAGTAAACAGGCAGAAAATACTATAACAGACCTTATGTATGAACTGTCCGAGCTTGATCAATCCCTCTGGGTGGATAAGACAATCGGTTATGAAGTTAGAAGATAAGTAACTGCTCAGGTATGAGTAGTTACGAGGCACAAAGTACCAAAGGTACTAAGGCACAGAGAAATAAACGGTGAGATACCGGGAGAGAGAAATGGCAACAAAAAAAACAGGAAAACTTGTCACCTTCATCCTCATTGTTTTTTTTCTGACCGGTTGTGCTTCGGTAGATATAACGGTTAAAGAAGTGATGCTTCGTGAACACCAGGCATATGCTCCTCTAAAAGACGATGATGCGAAGGGGAAATTGCTGGTCAAGCTCTTTCATCTGCTGAAAAAAAACAAAAATAAGGAGCTTAAATTATTTGAGACCGACCCTGGCAACAAAAAAGCAAAGGAGAGTGGGATACGATGGTTTGTTCAGGGAGGCCCATTCCCTGCACTTTGTAAGCAGAGTTCTATAATATTCACCGATGTGCTCTACATTGATCGTGAAAATATGGAGATAAAATGCAAGGTGAAAAGTAAGATGACGTTTCTTTTCATTCCCCTCATGAACCCCGAGACAGAGGCCGTCTTATCGATAAAATCCGTCAATGAGATTAAATTGACTTACTCCGGCCTTTACTCCTGGCTAATTATCGGTACCGGTATTTTTAAATTCGAGTGGCTTATCGATTATATAGATTTCGACAATAATGCCATCGGAGCCCATTATGCAGTAGGCGGAGGAGGCCCGACAAGTGCGGGTGGCGGCAAAGGGTACCTGCTCGTAAAGTTCAAAGAGAAAGCCGATGAGGGGCTTGTTGTGGCAAAGGCCGTTCAGCCGGAAATTAAAGAAGAGGAAAAGCCGGCCGTAATTCCAGAAGAGCAGGAAGAGGAGCAGACGCCTGCGCTTACCGCCAGCATATCTTTCAATGAAGCCTCCGGCAACAAGGTTATTGACGGCGGAGAAAAAGTTGGTTTAACGGTAGAAATTGAAAACAAAGGTAACGGTACGGCAAAGGATGTACAGGTTATCCTGTCGGGCAGTCAGGCACTCGTAAATTATCTTGGTGAGAAAAAATTTGCAGGCAACATCAAACCCGGTGAAAAAAAGAGGGTTCAATTTGAGACCGTTGTACCGGTGGACGTGCCGGCCGAAACGGCATTGATAAAGATAGAAATTAAAGAGAAAAGCGGTGTCTCACCGTATGAGCAGAAAACGTTGAAGGTGGCCATGAGGCCTGCGGAGAAGAAAGAGACTGTTGAGGTAATATCGGATCTCCCGCACCTTGTCTATACGACGCAGCTCAAGGATCAGAATGACAACCGCATACTCGATGGCGGCGAGACAGTTGTTCTAACGGTGAAAATCGAAAACAGAGGCGGGGGTGCGGCAAAGGATGTTAGTGTGCTTCTTTCGGGTAATCCGACCCTTGTCGGTTATTTAGGGAAAAAGAAATTTGTCGGAGACATAAAGGCGGGCGAAAAGAAGACGGCTCAATTTACGGCCGTTTTACCCCCCGAGGTCCCGGCAGAAACGGCCAAAATTACAGTAGAAATAGAAGAAAAGGGTAGCTCGTCTTCCAAAAGAAAGACGTTGATGGTGGCCATGAGACCTGCGGAGCTGAAAGAGACTGTTGAGATTATATCGGAGCTCCCATACCTTGTATATACGACGCGGCTCAAAGATCAAAATAACAACCGCATACTCGATGGCGGCGAGACGGTTGTTCTGAGGGTGGAGATTCAAAACAAAGGTGAAGAAGTGGCAAAGGATGTTCAGGTACTTCTTTCAGGTAATCCAACACTTGTAAGTTGTCTTGGTGAGAAAAAAAATGTTGGAGACCTCAAAGCAGGTGAAAAGAAAACGGTTGTATTTAAGGCTGTTTTGCCTGCACAGATACCGTCAGAAACGGCAAAACTTACCGTGCAAATAGAAGAGAGCGTGGGGTTCTCGCCTTCTGAAAGAAAAACTTTGAGGGTGGCCATGAGACCGGTTAAAGTGGCAGAAACGGTAGAGGTCATCTCCGAAGTGAGTGTCGACGATCTGCCGGCAAAGACGAAAAATTATAAAATGAGCGATAACTTTGCCCTCGTCATCGGGATTAGCAAATATCGGGAGAAGATCATTCCTTCAATCAAGTATGCGGGGAGAGATGCCGAAGTTACGGCGAAATACCTTGAAAATTTAGGCGGGATTCCCCGATCAAATATCAAGTTATTAACGGATGATACAGCGACAAAAAGCGACCTGGTGGCTTACTCGGAGGAATGGCTTTCCAGGAGGGTGAAGAAAAACTCTACTGTGTACATCTTTTACGCGGGTCATGGTGCGCCGGATCCGCAAGGCAAAGAAGCTTATATTGTTCCTTATGAAGGACATCCCGACTTTCCGTCGAAACTTTATCCGTTGAATAAAATGTATGAATCGCTGAACAGACTTCCCGCTAAAAACGTAATTGTCATGCTGGATAGTTGTTTTTCGGGTGTGCAGGGCAGAAGCGTTACAAGTAAAGGGACAAGGCCGATCAGTATATCCATCGAGAATCCGGTATTGTCCGGTGGGAATATCACTGTCATTGCCGGCGCTACGGGTAACCAGATGAGTTCCGATTATGATAGGGTTGAGCACGGGCTGTTCACATACTATCTATTGAGGGGAATGAGGGGAGAGGCGGACAAAAACGCAAATGGAGTGGTAGAGCTGGGAGAACTTTATGACTATGTAAGGACGAATGTATCGGAGAAGGCTTCCTTAGAGCTAAACAGAGACCAGACACCCGTTTTGCTTCCTTCCGAAGAGAGTGCGGGAGATAAATTGAAAATACCGGTTGCCAAATACAGATAAGACGAGAGCTTTGCAAAACGCCCCCCTTCTGTCATTCCCACGAAAGTGGGAATCCATAACAAGTTTAAAATGCTTGTCCTCGACCTGATCGGGGACTGGATTCCCGTTTGCACGGGAATGACCATTCAGGCTATTTATGGCAAAATTCAAAACTAAAGATAAATAACGATTAGCCGTGTTCCGGTTCGGTATAGAATTGTATGTGCCAGCGTTCAAAATCGCGTGTATTGCTGTTCCTTTTCCACTTCCTCAAGGGAGTTCCCATCATATCGTATCACCTTAGGCAGGGGTTTAATGAACGATTGCCTCAATGAATAAGTATAGGCACCCTGATCCGGAATAACGAGAATGTCACCTGTATCAATTCCATTACCGAAAACTGATGTTCCCCAGATGTCATAGGGTGCACAGAGAGAACCGAAAATTTTCAGAGGAACCTCCTTTAAAGAAGGTTTTGTGAGGTTAATGACAGGAACGAACTCGGTCAAAGGGCGTTCCCATCCTAAGAGATTTATGCCGCCGTCAGTAATTACTGTTCGAGCGTCCTTCTTGTCGATTACCTTGAGCAGGATATGCATGGCGGGGGTTGATATCCACCTGCCGGGCTCCATCCATATCTCGAGGTCAGATAAAGGGGGCCCTTGGAGTGAAAGCGCTGCGGCAATTTCACTTGCGAAACAGTCAAGCGGTCTGGACTTGCGACAGTAATGTCTTGATCTGAATCGGGCGCCTGGTTCGAGAAGTTGAATAAGCTTTCCTTTGATGGTGTTTTGCGGGTTTAGCCATTCACCCTGTTCGGGCCAGAAGCCCCCCCCGATATCAAGAAATCTGAAAGATTGCCATAAGCTCGCTGGTACATGCCGGCGGATATAGGAACCTATTTCGTTTATCATTCTGATTTGTGCAGTCGGATCAAGATTCCAACTGGCATGGAACTGGATACCACAGGGTTCCACCCCTTCCACCGCCATGGATTTTCTTAACATCTCGGCCAGATTTTTGATGGGAATTCCAAACTTGTCCCATTCCCCCTTATGATCGCTGCGGACACGTATTCCCACTTTCAGGGTGTCACGCATACCCCTTTCCCGTTTCATGAGTTTTGAGAGTCTTTGCAGTTCGCCCATGCTGTCCAGAAGCAGGGTTACCCTTTTTCGATTTTGAATAGCGAGCATGAGTTCTCCATCGGTCTTTCCGGGCCCGCTAAAGATGATATCCCGGCAATCCATGGAGAGTGCCAGGGAAAGCTCGAACCCGCTTGACACGTCAATGCCCATGCCCGCGGCCAGAACATGACTGCAAATCCCATCAAAGGAGTTGCTCTTCAGGGCATAGAATGCGCGGTATCTATCAAAGTGCTTTGAGAAAGCTGAGTGAAACCCTGCTATTTGCGAAGAGAGAGATGGCTCGTCGAAAAAATACTGGGGGGTTCCAAATCGTGAAGCGCTGTCCAGAAGAATTTCTCTTTTATCCAATATGGAATTCAGGTACTGATGAAGAACCGTTTTGGGAAGAACCTTTTCGCGGCTCTTTAGCGCTCTGATGAAAAGAGGAACCAGTCTCGATATGGTCTCTTTGTACCTTTTTGAAACAGATAGTTGATCAGGCTTGCTGGTATTTTTCCGGTTAGCTTCGTGCATGCTTTCTTATCATTTCTTTTGTTAGGTTTATGACTGCTTATCGTTCTTGATGGAGATCCTGAGAGACTTGTTAAGTTGATGGTATATAGAGATCAGATTGCTGCCTGATTCAGGAGAAATAACACAGTATCCCAGAAGTCTGTTGTCGTAGTCATCAGGGGGAAGGATTATTTTGTCCCCCACTTTTTTCTTGAGGAATACCGCCTTGACCCATGGAAGGGAGAGAATCCGGGATGGATCAAGACAGGTAATTACGCCTTCCCCGGGAGCGTAAAGATTTATGCTCGCAAATGATTCAGGCGGCATGTCTGATGTTTCTAACGGGCTATATTTGCCGGAAACGATGTCGAGATATGTTCCAAGAAGATCATTTCCTGTGGCGATTTCCACAAGATCGGGGATGGAATCACCGCCCGGCCTTGGCGTCAATTCTATAATAACCGGGTGCCCGCTGTCAGTGATGATAAAATCCGCCATGAAATAACCCCAGGTAAAACCCAGGGAAGTTGAGGCATCTTTCAGCATATTATGGAGGTCTTTCAGAACGAAACCTTCCGGATATAAAGGGGGAAATGTATACGCGAGGATTGAGCCGAATGTCTGGTCAGGAGCCTTTACCTTTCCCGTTTCCCTTAAGATTACTGTTTGTCCGTTCCGAAGTATAAAATCGCAGCTGAATTCAGGTCCGGAGATGAACTCTTCAACGATCCATGAACTGCATGGGTCGATGAGATTTACCCCGGAATTAACAGAAATCGCCCTGAAAAGAGGTTTTAACCTCCGTTTGGGAAGTTCCTCCTTCATAGCCCGGACTGCTCTTATTATTTCTTCTTCATCCTTGCAGTGGAACAGAAGCTCACCCCCACTTCCGGAAACCGGTTTCAACACGATATCCTTCTTGATACAGTGAAAGAATTCCAGAGTTTCCTCCAATTCCGAAGCGAGAGCGGCATGCGGGGAGGGAAGCCCGGCGTCTTTCCATATTCTTCTTGATTCGAACTTGTTCCTCGTTTTGGCGACAGCGTGCGGTGCAGGAAACGGCACTTTTAAATGAAGAGCCAGCTTGCTTGCCGCAATCAGAGACTCGCAGTCAAAGCAGGCGATACCCCGGGGAGAAAGCTTGTTGATGGACAGATATTGACAAACTGATTGCAGGGTCTCTGCAAAATTTTCAAGGGAGGCGAAGAGGAGAGCAGATTCCTCGATTGTTCTAAGAAGAGAATCCGTCTGGAAGCTGGTGTCAGCAATAAAGACTGTATCTTCAGGATATTTTCTGTGAATCTTTAACACATAGTCCGGTGTGGTTCCAACCACAAGTACTGGATCGCGCCTCATGAAAATCTCTTTCCCTGGTTGTTATGTGAAGCTCCCCGCCAGCAAGGCGGGGAGCTTCCCGGCAAGGCAATCGAAGATTCATGAGCCGAATACGAATCAATCGCAGTTTCATGAGCCCAAGGCGAATCATCGGAGATAGTGAGCTGTTGCGAACAATATGTTTGCTTTATATTGTGCCCCTTAGGAGTGTGCTCCCGGTCAAGCATAACTTTGTTCTCTGCTAATAAGGTTGGTGGAATCATTCACCAACAATGCGTGATCGAATTGATCTTTTTGAGTTAATGCAGGGGTTACAAACTTATAGAGCGGTTCAGGATCAAGGTGCCAGAGTTTCTTCCAGTGGAAATCCCCGCAAAGGAAATCAACCTTTAAAAAACCTTCATTGCAGGCGGATTCAATATGGTACATATTTATGGCCTTGGCTATGCCTGGAATCTCACGGTCGGCTCCACCAAGAAACACCGTGTATGTCCCTTGATATAATGCGCCTATATCGACGGCCGCCGTTTTTCCGTCTATTTCAAGGCTTGTCATCCTGAGCCAGCCCCTGCGGTGCAGAAAATGCATTATATCTCTGAAGCTTTCTCTGAATCGATAATCGTACAGGTATGAATCCGATCCAAATTTTTGTATGTTCATGTCTACGAGCAGGTCGAAATCTTCTAACCGGTTAAGGCAAAAAGAATTATCAACGCCCGTCAGAGATTTGATCGTCTTGTTGATGTCCTTAAATTTCTTGTTTGAGAACCTCTTGCGATAAATTGTTATGTCAAAATCCAGATTGGACGGATAGAGAGCATACCCTGTTTCATCAACATCCAGCGCGGGGATCAGAAACTCTTCCGGGATCTCCATATATCTTAGATATGTCCTCTCAGGGCAGAAGGAAAAAAGTTCCGGGAGGAATTCTTGTTCTCTTAAATAAACAGGAGTGCGCTCGATCCAGGTCTTTCCTTTCCATGTCTCCCCCGGGAAAAAAACGAACATTTCCATCTCTTTCATATAAGAAAGTGGCAACATACCGGCTATCCCCTCTCCGTCCTCCAGAACCAGAAAGCAGGGTTTGCAATTGAAATGCCGTTGAAAACAGAGACGAAATTCCCACAAGTCTGATATGTTCCTTGGCCGGACAAAGGTTTTCCACAATCTCTCGCATTCCCCCATGTCTGTTATAAATTTTCTTTGCATCATTTTGTGCTTCCTGCTTTGCCGGCGCCCCTGTTGTTATTTAAGATTTTGGGGGTTACTGACGGGTAACCACATTAAGATTGGTTCTCTCAGCCTTAAAGAAATTTTTTGCGAATTCAACGACCATCTCGGGTTCGTAAGGTTTGCAGCTAAAAACATCGAGATAGGTTGTGTTGGTATGATTGGCAAAATGTGCTGAGATAAGAGAGGTTTCTATGAGCTGAACCATAGAGTATCCCGCAACCCGTTCATCCTCGCCGAAATGAACCACCTGGGTTTCGCCAAAGCGTTTCATTTTAATCAGATCACAAAGCTCTTCCACAAACTGTTTAATTTTTTTGTCGTTCCGAATGGTTTCCGGGTTGCAGTTGTATAAATCTATACACGAGATCATGCCCCATGGCTGCTCTGTCTCCATCTTCTTGGCATCTTTGCTCATTTTTTGTTAATATCTCCTTTCAAACAGTTAGTGACTTCAATTATCATCAATTATGAATACCTTGGTTCGGTTACATCTGATCCCGAAAGACCAAGACCAGGGATATCGATCCCGGGAGGTTTAGATGCTCCATTTGCATTCTAATATGAATTAAAATGAAGTAGAATTTATCAAGATGCTGCACCCTTGACCTTTGAATGGCTACCGTGCTGGAAATTTCTAAGCATAATTAAAGTCCTGCGACCGAAGCCCATAGTTTGAACAAACGGATGGAACAGTATACGAAAATAATGGTTCTTATCTTTATGCACTATGGGGAAGGTAGGAGTATTAGCAAATTTAACTTCCTCAACAGTATAAACAGCCTTGGGATTAAATTTCTTTATGATTTCAACAACTGTTTTACATTCTCTGCGTTTGATAATCGTAAAAATGACAGCTACAGGTCCATAAGCGCCGTCGGCTTTCATATTGGTGACTCCATAACCCGCAGATTTTAAAAATGCGATTAAATCGTCAGCACTCTTTTTTGTGATTATTCGCAGCATTACAATTCCCAGTGATAATTTTTCTTCAATATAAATCCCGACATAATTGCCAACGGCAAAACCTGTGGCATATGCAATATAATTTGCAAAGTTTGTCAGGTTCTGCAAAATTTGTCCGATAGCAAAAAGCCAGATCATGACCTCAAAAAAACCGAATCCGGCTGCAAGATATTTCATGCCTTTTGAAACGGCTATTGTTCGAATCGTTCCCAGAGTGACATCACAAATACGAGCCAGACAAATAAGAGCGGGAATAATAAAATAATTAAGAAGAACTGGACTTTCGAAAAATTCATTGACCATGATCAATAATTGAACTCCTTTGAAAGTATGCAAACGCCCGGTCGTACAGCTGACAACTGAACGCTCGCAGTGAAAAATTCCTTCCATTAATCAAATGTTAACAATTTTATGAAAATGCCAGAATGCCCCGCCTTTTTTAGACGGAATGAAAGACCCTCTGGTGTTTTTCGTACTTTGGGGTGTTATGTTCCAAAACCACAAACCTCATCTATATATAATAGTGAGGCCCCGGGGCGGGGCCTCACTATTATGCCTCATGCTTACGCAGGAATAAATTCTTTTTATTGCTATGCTTTCCTGCTATACCTTGCAAATCGACCGCTTTGAATTTCTTTTTCCGACATGCAGAGCAGCGCTTTGGTTTGTCAAAACCCCTTTTCATAAAATCTTCCTGTTCAGAAACAGTAAAAACAAATGATCTGCCACACTGAATACACGGAATAATCTTTTCTTTCATTCTAATTTAAAACCGAGACTTGAATCACCTGATACGGCCTGAACATCAAATGGCTTTCATTTTTGGAGAAGTGAAATCCACTCCCCATTTTTTAATGTTACTCTGATTGTATTTCATATGATTTAACAGTGATGGTTCTGTTGCCGTCCTTGTCCTCACCAACAATGCCCGTCACCTTTACGTTTTTATCCAAGAGTGTCAGCAACTGTTTTCCAATGGAATTATCAGAAACATCATAATACCCGTCGGCCGTATCTATGGAAACGGCGACAACCTTATCTTTGTCATCAAAGTCAAGAGCCACTACCGTTCCTGTAATCGTGACTTCCTCAGCGTTAGCCTTAAACGCAGTTACACTCATAACAAAAGTGATTAACAAAACAAAAATCACTGCCGATAATAACTTTCTTTTCATTTCCTGTTTCCTCCGTCTTAAATGTTAAATCTTGAGTTAAAATAATTAGAAATTACAACTGGAACCTGGGGTAATTTCGCCAAGTAAAATTGTTCGCCCCCTTCCTCTATTTCATATTAAACCATATTCATTTACTTCGATGATAAAATTACCGTCCTCGTCCTCTCTCACAGAGCCCGTAACTTCTACTTCCTCTTCAATGAAGTCCAGCAACTCCTTCCCTTTTTTGGTTTGATCAACAAAGTATTCCTCCTCCTCCGAAGTTTGTATAGCAACCCTTGTGACATCGTCATAATCATCCCAATCTATCGGGATGATAATACCGGCAATTGTACTTTCAGCACCCTTTTTCTCTTTCACCTTGATTACCTCTCCTGCAGGAATTTTTTTAATAGGATCGAGCCCTGCATTCTGCAGTGTGTCAAGACAATAAGCAACAGATATGCCATATTTATAACTTATTGATATTTAAGGAGTTGTGCAATTAATTGCAGATAATTATCGGAACTGATAGTTCCGGTATGAGCATTTAATATATGTCTTGATTCTTCTTGAGAAACAGTTGAAAGGGCTTGAAGGCTTTAAATAAAAGGGGAATCATTAAGGGAACTTTAAGTTCCGGTTTTTACAATTAATCGGAACCTGTTGTTCCGATTAATTGTCATACGTGCAGGGTCTTGAAGTCTTCTTTTCTGATACCGTATTTGGTCATAAGTTTGTGCAATTGGCGAGTGCTCACTCCGGCTGCATCTGCCGATTTTTGGATATTACCTTTATGAAAAGCAAGGAGTCTTTTTAAATAGTTTCTTTCTGCAGTCTCGACAGTCTGCCGTCTCATTTCGGATAGATGAGGCAATGAACCTGAGAAAAGTTCGGGATTCGAAGTGTCTGATGTGAAAAGCTCGTCTGGGAAGTTATCGGGTCCAAGCACTGAAGAGTTTTCAAGAATATACGCACGTTCCATAAGGTTTTCCAGTTCGCGGATATTGCCCGGCCATGAGTATCGTTCAAAAGCTTCCAGAACATACGGATGTATTTCGTGAATCTTCTTCTGGTATGTTTCGTTCAACTTTCTTAAGAAAAACTCTGCAAGATGTGGTATGTCTTCAATTCTTTCGCTAAAGGGTGGAATGTCAACTGGAAACACATTTAAACGATAATATAGATCCTTTCTGAACACACCGTCCTCAACCAGTTGTTTTAAATCGACATTGGTTGCGGCGATAATTCGCACATCTGCTTCCATGCTTATTTCCCCTCCAACCCTCTGAAAAGTTTTGTCCTGCAATACCTCTAAAAACTTGATCTGTGCAGAGGGCGTCATAGTCCCTATCTCATCCAGAAAGATTGTGCCACCTTGAGCGATCTCAAACTTACCCAGTTTCCTTCGGTCAGCACCGGTAAAAGCCCCTTTTTCATGACCAAACAGCTCACTTTCCAGAAGGGTGTCGGGAATTGCGCCACAATGTACGGTAATAAATTGGGCTTTCGCCCTATTACTGTGGCGATGTATGAGTTTTGCCAGCAAACCTTTACCTGTTCCTGTTTCCCCTGTTAACAAAACAGTTGTTTTTGTTAGTGCTACAGAACGAACCCTTTCAAAGACTTTTCTCATCGCCGGACTATTGGTTTTGACAACTTCAAGTGAATCCATCTGCCAGAATTTGTCACGAAGATAATCCAGCTCCGATTGCATTATTCTGGATTCATAGGTGCTTTCGGTTACAAAATTAAGTTCATCTATATCAACGGGATACGTAAAATAATTGCTTGCTCCGGCTTTGACGGCCATAACGGCCTCTCGGATCATTTCTTGAGATGACATAACAATAATTTCAATATTGGGAAATATATGCCAGAAGGGTTGAAAGGCGTCTTTATAATTGATGCGTCCGTTAACAGAAGCTGATCCGGATTGAAGGAGTTCTACGTCAATAAAGAGAATTTCGTAACGCTTTTTTACGAACAGATCCAGGCAAGATTCCCTGGTAGTCGCTACATCAACTTTATATTCTAACCGAAAGCAGTCTTTAATTGACTCGCAAGCCATCCGGTTCTTGGAAGCAACAATAATGGATTCCATTTAATCCTCACCTGTGTGACATAATAAACACTAAGCACTTTGACCGGGAGTGCACCCGCAAGCCCGCACTGTGGGCGGGGAGCTTCACTTAAGGTTTATCTGAAAAAGAGGCATTATAAAGCCATGTTTTTAACTCATAGTCAATATTTTTATTGTTCTTGTCAGAAGCACGTAATCTGTCCGGAGTTGTAGCACGTAATCTGTCCGGTTTATAATGGGTCACCAGGAGGGTGGCCAATGAGAAGGACAGAGTTGTTACAGGAGATTCGGATTATGCGATTTGAAGAGGCTTATGGTGTATGGACAGAAGGTCGATTGAACCAGGAAGAAGCAGCTCGGATATTGGGAGTATGCACACGGACATTTCGGCGTTACATTGATCGTTATGAGGAAAGCGGTATAGAAGGATTATTGGAC
>JAUSPI010000208.1 GCA_030655775.1 Syntrophales bacterium | reverse complement strand
TGTCGGCCATAAGAAAATTTATAGAATCGGGAAATGAAGATTACTCGAAATTCCTGATTTCGGATAAACACTTTAAAGAGGCATTGTCGATAGACAGTGGTCGAGGGTCAGTGATTAGTGGACATGGAAAATAGGGACTGCTACTTTTTTTCGTTAGAAAAATGGTAGCTGTCCCATTTTTCCTGAATCAAGGAGGAAAAGCATGAGTGGGAAAAGCATCTATATCTATGGATTTATCAACATAAATGAGAAGAAAAAGTTTGATTACGCCGGCATCGATGGGGGAGAAGTTTACACTCAACCCTATCAGGATATTGCCGCTGTCGTCAGTGACTTACCCGATATGCAGTTTGGCTCCCTGCCGAAAGAAACACTCCTTCTCTATCTCGCAGTCTATCAGGCAGTTATAGAACGGGTTATGAAAAACCATTATATCATCCCCATGAAATTCGGAACCTCGGTCGATGGCAAAGAGGAAGTCGAGATGATATTGAGAAAGGGTTATGATCAGGTCAAAACAAATTCCATGTCTATGGAAGACAAAATAGAGCTTGACGTAGTGGCCATGTGGAACAATCTGGACGCAGTCATAAAGACAATTGGAGAAGAGGAAGAAATACAAAAACTCAAGGCGGAAGCAGCATCAAAGCCCACCGACCAGAAGCTTGAGGCCGGAATAACCCTGGGAAAGATGGTTAAGGCTTCACTGGACAGGAAAAGAGAAGAACGCGCTTCAGATATGTTGGATACTTTGAAAGCGGAATCAGAAACCCACCGCTCCCACGATGTTATGGATGACTCCATGATCATGAATGTCGCTTTTTTGATCAATAAAGATAACAAAGAAACATTTGAGTCAAAGATAGATTTGCTGGATGAAGAATATCAGGATGAAGTGAATTTCAGGATAGTAGGCCCCCTTCCCTCATACAGTTTCTGTACATTTGAAATAAACAAGATTGATTTTTCAGATGTAAGCGAAGCCAGGAAAACGCTTGGTCTGGGTGAAGAATCCACTGCACTGGAAATCAAAGAGGCATACTGGAGATTGAGCAAAGAGTTTCATCCCGACAAATACCCGGGCGATGTGGAGGCGCAAAAAAGATTTGAGAATATAACGAAGGCCTATCGGCTTCTCAAGGATTATTGCGAGGGGGAACAATGCTCCTTTAAGGAAGAAGACGTAAGGAACTGGATTGTTGTCAAACCGATGACACAGTCAGGGGTAAATGCGTAATGAGGAGACTGCTGTATGTGCCCGTTATCCATGTGGACTCCGATCTGGGAAGCATCGCTCCGGATATCGACAAAAGAAGCGCCGACATATGCGGCAAAGAGCAGTGGGAGAGACATAAAAAGACGGTGCATTTATTCTGGGATTCTATCGAAGGTTATTTTACAAATCTGGATGCCGGAAATTTAAAAATCTATCAGGATGGCCTGCTGGCGGATGGTGAGTTGGGACAGAGGATCGTTGAGGAAGGGGCCCGAAGGGGGAGCAGAAACTTCCGGATCGTACTTGATTTGATTGGGAGAGGAGGAGAAATCAGAAAAACGGAAGATGTGGCACTCCTTAAAGAAGAATATAACCGCATTCTTAAACTTGCCCAGACAAAATCGCTCTGGGAAAGGACCACGGCTTACGCAGGCTATAGAATCCATAGAGATAGAATAATGGAGGAAAGAGATCAATTTGTTGCAAAAACCATCAATAAAACCCTTAAAGAAGAAGAAAGGGGTGTCCTTTTTATGGGGGCCTTTCACGACGTGCCCCAGTATCTTGCAGGGGATATCGATGTAAAAGAAGTAAAAAATATAGAAAAGGTTAGAGGCTACTTCAAAGAACTTATGTCCGGCAAAAACAAAGAGAAATTCGATGAATTAACAGAGTATCTGATCGCCGATATTGATAAGGAAATAATCTGATGCCTGACAAAGACGACGGTCAATACATATATGCCATTGCGACAATCAATGAAGAGAAGACCTTTGGTCCCATGGGCATTGGTGACTACAAAGATGAGGTTTATACAGTATGCTACCGGGATATCGGAGCCGTGATCAGTTCTTCTCCCATTATTAAATATCCCGTTACCAGGGCCAATACAATGGCGCATCAGAAGGTCATGGAAGAGGCCATGAAAGATTATCCAATGCTGCCGGTGAGATTCGGCACTATCGGAGAGGGAACAGATCTTATCAGAGAAAAGGTATTAGAGGCCAGATATGACGAGCTTAAAGAGCTTCTGACATATGTGGAAGACAAGATAGAGCTCGGCCTCAAGGTTCTATGGTCGAATAAGGAGGATGCCTTCCGGGAAATCGTAGACGAAAACAAGGATATCAGGATATTGAGGGATCGCCTCATGTCAAAGAAGGTAAGACCGCAGCGAGATCAGGTTGGGTTGGGTGATATGGTAAAAAAAGCTCTGGAAGCAAAGAAGCTGCGGGAAGAAAACGCGATTCTCGATTTATTGAAGGGGCTCTGGGTTGAGCATAAGGCAAACGATGTTTTCGGCGATCAGATGATTACCAACAGCGCCTTTT
>JAUSPI010000207.1 GCA_030655775.1 Syntrophales bacterium | reverse complement strand
AATAGCCCTGTTTTACAACGGGTGCAAGGTGTTGCTTAAAAGCCATTCCAAGTTATCTGCAGATATACCCCGGTTAAACATCTTAGGATCAAAAGAGCGCCTACTCAACATAACCAATACTGAACCATCACGGGGATCCATCACGACAACTGAACCCGCCTTTCCTTCAAAAGCATCCTGCGCAATCTTTTGAAGATTAGAATCTATAGTAAGAACAACATTATAGCCGGGCACGGGGTCGATCTTTCCAAGGACTTGTAATTCTCTGCCGGCAACATTCACTTCTGTCTGTTCCCCGCCACTTTCCCCTTTTAGGTATTTATCCAGATATTTCTCGATTCCATGTTTCCCCACCATATCACCAGGCTTATAGATATTAGAAGTATCTATTCTCAATTCACTACTACTGATTTCGCCCACGTAACCGAGAATATGCGCCATCATCTCTCCCAAAATATATTCTCTGACAGGCATTACATCAACAACTATGCCCGGCAGATCTAGAGAGTTAGTTGTGGCTATGGCAAGTTTCTCCCTGCTTATCTCTCTCTCAAGCTTAATCGGCACGAACGGTTTTCTCCTTTTTTTTTCAGGGGGGATATTAATTCCAGACAATTTAAGACCTTTATTGGTATACAGAACCTCCAAATTTTTTACGATAGCATTGACGTGTCCGGCATCCTCCGGAACAATTGAAATATCAAAGGAAGCCTGATTGTCTACCAGAACATTTTCTTTAATATCTTTAATGAGGCCCCTTAAAGGTTTGATTTCGCGAAGACGAATCCTGTTGTTCTCGGATCTCTGTCTTAATACATCCCCCTTGACGACCTGGAGACTCCACATTCTGGCAATTAGAACGGATAGTGCAATTAACACCACCCACAACAAAACCTTGAACTTTTTTCTGAACTTGCTCGGATCGTATCTTGTTAAATTATCCTGAACTTTGGGCATCCAACAAAACCTCTAATTTGTCAAACATGGAAAAAAGTACCGGACTGAGCACGCCGGCTACCAATGCCTGAGGTAAAAAGATTTCTAAAACATTATGAGATATATATACACTATAGATAAATTTATAGATTAAAACAGTAATAAGCCCTTTTGAAAAAACACACATAAAAGTAAAACCCATTATGAACGCTATTCCTTCCGCATAAACTCTCAAGGAAACAACTTTGGAAAAGAAAAATATTACAACATATATGAATATGAAAAAACCTGTCATCGAACCGGTGATACAATCGAGAAAAAAACCGAGAACAAAAGATAGAATTCCACCTTTCATAACGTCCAGGTGAAAGCCAGCCCACACAACCAGTATCAGCGAAACTTCAAATCCTATCTTGCCCAGGAAAAAAAGATCAAGGACAGTCGTTTGCAAAACAACAAGTACCAAGGAAAATACCGGTAAAATGAGATAATATATCATTTTTTATTTACCTCATCTGGTAATATCACAATGACCTCTTCGAGCTTGGAAAAATCAACAACCGGGGTTACTTCAATTTCCTGAAACAAACCGAACTTTTTCTTTTTCACTCTCGTGACAGTACCGAGAAGCACCCCTTTGGGGAAAACACCGGCCAGGCCTGAGGAAATTATCTTATCCCCTGCCTGAACCTCTTCCGACCGATGAATATATTTTAAGATGCATCCTTCAGAACCGCGCCCCTGCAGCACTCCCTGCGCTCTGCTTCCCTGGATAAGAGCAGCAACATTGCTGTTGTAGTCTATCAAAAGAAGAACCCTTGACACATTCCATGAAGTTTCTATGATCCTGCCTATAATGCCTTCATCGATCAAAACAGGGGACCCCAATCTTACACCATCTGTAGTTCCTATGTTGATTAATGTCGTTTTAAATACAGATGACCTGCTTCTGCCTATAACCCTGGCAGCAACAGTGGGATAATCAACTTTTCCTTTTAGTGCGAGGAGTTTCTTTAACCGCATCCCCTCAAGATAAATTTCCTGATAATAGTTAATCTCTTTTGTTAAAGAAGCAACCTTCTTTCGAAGCCTTCTGTTTTCTTCCTCCAGGCCCACTAAAAAGATATACCTTTTCCATATATTGCTTACACATTCTATAGACGAGTTGACAATACTTTCTAAGGGTGTCGCTGCTTCCAGAACCAGTTTTCTGGGAAGATATGTTTCCCCTGACTGTCGGAGGTTTAAGGAAAGAATTACAATAGAGATGATTATGAAAATGAGTGCTATAATAATTGGCTGATATTTCTTAGGAAATAACATTTCTCACATGAGCAAGCAAGCAATCATACTTTTGTCTTTTTATATAAGCGCCCAGCTATCAGAAGTCAGCCTTAGATCTGAAGGAAGGTGCGACTTGAAAGGCTTTAATAAGCTCAAGGCGAGGAGAAAGCAAGGACACTTAACTTATTCGTTTTTTAATTCAGAAGCTTATAGCTGAATGCCTGTTATGATTGAACCGCGACTTCTTTCAATAAAGTTAACTCATCAAGGGCCATGCCTGCCCCTCTAACCACTGTCGAAAGTGGATCATCAGCTATTGTTACGGGAAGACCGGTTTCTTCTCTTATGAGAAGATCCATATTTCTTAAAAGTGCTCCACCACCGGACAATACAATCCCTCTGTCAACAATATCACCTGCTAATTCCGGAGGAATCTGCTCAAGGGCACTCTTGATGGTATCGACGATAATAATTATCGGCTCCATTATTGCTTCCCTTACCTCTTCTGAATCAATTTCTATAATTTTTGGAATGCCTGATATAAGATCTCTTCCCTTTACTTCTATTGTCCTCAACTCATCCTCCGGATATGCACACCCGATGGTTGTCTTTATGATTTCTGCTGATCTTTCCCCGATCAGAAGACTGTATTTTCTTTTCATAGTCTGCACTATTGCCTCATCCATTTTGTCGCCGGCAACACGTACGGACTTTGAATAAACTATACCTGACAGTGATATTACAGCGACCTCGGTAGTACCCCCACCGATATCGACAACCATGGAACTTATCGGTTCCGTTATTGGCAGGCCGGCACCTATCGCTGCTGCCATAGGTTCTTCAATAAGATAGACCTCTCTGGCTCCAGCGGATTCAGCAGTTTCCTTGACAGCTCTTCTCTCAACCTGTGTGATTCCGGAAGGTATGGAAATAATAATTCTTGGACGAACCAGAGTCCTGCGGTTATGTACGCGCAGTATAAAATGGCGCAACATCGCTTCTGTAATATCGAAATCAGCAATAACACCGTCTCTCATCGGCCTTATTGCCACTATATTGCCCGGTGTTCTGCCCAACATCTTTTTGGCTTCCGCACCGACGGCGAGCACTTTTTTAATTCCTTTCGAATCCCTGTGAACAGCAACGACCGAAGGTTCGCTCAACACTATCCCCTTCCCCTTCACATAAACAAGCGTATTTGCCGTCCCCAGGTCTATTGCCAGATCATTGGAAAGCTTTCCAAAAATAAAATCGAATAGCAAGGCCTCTCCTCCCTATTTTCTTATGAGTTTGTACGGAACTAAAACTTTATACTTCTTATTATATATAATTACAAACAGTTTATATATCTTATTTTATCTGTCCAATCAATTCATTTTTCCAGAAAATCATTGCATTTTACACGTTACTGTACTACTAACGCCGGAGAGTATCCACTCAGACATGAAGCAGTTACAAGAAACAAAGAAGAGGAAACATTCTATGCTCCGTTCAATGAGAAAACATGCCAGAAACTGGCTAATGAAGCTACTATTAGGCATTATAATAATTGTTTTTATATTTTACTTCGGTTCCATCAGGGGGAGGGAGCAGGCAGAATCTGTTGCCATAATAGACGACAAGATTATTTCTTATACCGACTTTCGGAACGAGCACCAAAACCTCATTAACCTTTACCGACAGCGTTTGGGAAATAGTTTAACAGAGGATATTCTGGAAAAATTGAACCTGAAGCAACAGGCGCTCAACAACCTGATCGACCGTGCCGTTGCTGTACGGAAAGCCGACGAACTAAAACTGAGTGTGAGCGATGATGAGGTCAGAGCTTTCATACTTTCATACCCGGCCTTCCAGAACAACGGCATTTTTGACAATAATAAATACCAGCAGATACTTCGCCATTACAGGATGAGTCCTGAGAACTTTGAAATCTCGCAGAAGATGGCATTCAAGATCGCAAAATTGGATAAACTCATTAAGGAATCTGTTAAGGTCTCTGAAAAGGAAGTACATGACATCTACAGGATTCAAAATGAAAAGATAAACCTGGAATTTATCAAGATTGCTATCAATGGCTTCAAAAAAAGAGTAAAACTAACTGACTCTGATCTAAAAAGACACTTTGAAAAACATCGTGAAGACTTTCGCGTTCCGGAAAAGGTACAGGTTAAATACATTGCATTTTTCGGAGGGGATTTTGCAAATACAATTGAGGCAAAAGATGAAGAGGTTAAAGACTTTTATGATCTTAACAAAACCAAATTTGCAAAATCGAGCGGGGAGTCCCTCCCCCTTCATGAGGTAAAAGATAAAATAATTGCCGAAATAAGGTCAATGAAGGGGATGGCTGCCGCGTGGAGTGAGGCCAAAAAGGCACACGACATAATCTACCAGGAAGAAAGTTTTGAGGACTATGCAACCAAGAATGGCTTGAAGATAAGCAAGACAGGGTTTTTTACCGGGAACAATCCGCCTCCGGAACTCGTCCAGATCAAAGATGTTAATAAATATATATTCGGCTTACAAGAAGGAGAAATAAGTTCTGTCCTGTCATCTTCGAAAGGATTTTACGTTATAAAGTTCGTTTCCAGGAACCCCTCTCACATACCTGCCCTTTCGGAAGCCGGAAAGGTTGTTAAAAAAGATTATCTCGAAAGAGAATCTGAAAGATTATGCAGACAAGAAGCTGAAGAGATTCTCCGCCGTCTGAAAAACAGAGAAGACATCAGCAGGCTCTCCCGGGAGAAACTGCTTAAAATATCAGACACAGGGTTCTTTATTCCGAATCCCAACATACCCAAGATCGGCTTTTCAGAAAAGCTTCAAGAGTCTCTTTTCCAGATCTCGGAGAATAATCCCTATCCGGATGATGTCTTTAATGTGGACGGAAATTTTGTGATAATAAAATTCAAAGAAGCGGAAAAATTGAACGATAAGGATTACGAAACTAAAAAGGCAGAACTCAAAAATCTTCTGCTGAGAATAAAGGAGCAGGAATGTTTCCAGTCATGGATAGAGGAAACCAAAACATCTATGATGAAAAGGGGGGAAATAAAAATAACAAAGGATATCAGTGAACTGTAAGCGTAGTTCAAAGTTTCGAGTTTAAAGTTCCGGGTTCTGGGTCTCGATTTAAACTTTGAACTTTAAACTCGGAACTCGGAACTCAGAAAAAGAAAAGGGCTTACATTTACCCGTAAGCCCTTAAATTTTCTGGTGGAGCTGAGGGGGGTCGAACCCCTGACCTCATGACTGCCAGTCATGCGCTCTCCCAACTGAGCTACAGCCCCACTTGACTATTACGATTAAAACTACAGCAGTGGCTTAACATGCACCTTGACGAATTGTCAATGCATTTTTCTTGACATTCAATTATCAACAAATATAATTTCTTGCAGTGCCGGAGTGGTGAAACAGGTAGACGCAGGGGACTCAAAATCCCCCGGGCTTTAGCTCATCTCGGTTCGATTCCGAGCTCCGGCACCAGTAAAACCAAGGGGTTAGGTATTATAACTATCCTCTTTTTTTATGCCCAAATCCCTGTTATTAGCATAATGGTTAGCATGTTTTCCCGAAGACCGCTTAATTTTATTCTAACAGTGAAAACCTTGCCCTCAGGGCAAGGTCAGAGTTCAGTGGCTTTGCCATCTGAACAGTAATTTGTTACCCCAAGGTTGAGTTGTCTCCATAACAACCACAACCAAGGAGTAACAAAATGAGCAGATTCCGTAAACTATCACAAACGCTATGGCATTGCCAGTACCACATTGTATGGGTCCCAAAGTACAGGTTCAGAATCTTAAAAGGTGAGATCAAAGAAGAAGTACTTGAATGTATTAAGATGTTTTCAGAACAACAGAGATGTGAAGTTCAGGAATTGAACATCCGGATTGACCATGTACACCTTCTTGTAATGCTTCCTCCCAAAATATCTGTCTCAAATTACGTTGGGACAGTAAAAGGCAGGACAGCGATACGAGTGCTGAATAAGTTTCGTAAGCTGAAGCAAAAACCCTATTGGGGGAACCATTTCTGGGCCAGAGGCTACTGTGTTGATACAGTAGGTTTGGACGAAGAAATGATCCGAAAGTATGTAAAGTACCAAGAAAACCAGGAAAAGAAAGCAGAGAAATCAAGGTACTAATTTAAAGACTGGAGGCAGCTCAACCTTTGCCTCCTCAGGGGGCAAAGGCAAATTATCCCCTTTCAGGGGTTATCCCAAAACCAGCCCCTCTGGGGTTGGTTTTTTATTTGATATTTCAAGTAAAAGCCGGTCTCCAGCGTGAGTATATCGGCTCACCATTGCCAAGGTAGAATGGCCCATTAAATCCTTAATTGTCGATGTTTGGAGTTTCACGTGCAGCCACCCAACTCGCAAACGTATGTCTGAGATCATGTATTCTAATTTTCCTCAAACCGGCCCTATCGCAGGCATTATGAAAACCCCCTCTGATCTCCCTGTAAGGTCCCCCGCTCCGTTTCTCACTCAGGCGGCAAAAAACATAAGGCGAATGAAGATGGTGAGGTACGTTCCGCAAAATTTCAAAAGCCCAATCCGGCAGGGGTAACCTGACAATCAGATTCTTGGCCTTTTTATGAAAGTCAAAACAAAAAACCGATATCATTTTAAATTTCCCTTGACAACCAACCATAAAGCTTATATGTGACCACCTGGTCAAAAAAATGACCGGGGGGTTTGCTGTTATGGATGGCGACAAAAAACAGGAACGGAAAAAGGCCATAGAGGCCCTGACACGGCAGGGGATTCTCGATGCTGTTATCAGTTTGCTGATGCGCAACGGCATTCAGGGCCTGACGATGGACCGAGTGGCAACGAAAGCCGGCGTTGCGAAGGGAACGCTGTACGTCTATTTCACAAACAAGGAAGAGATCCTGGACGCGGCCATTGATGCGAGTTTTGATCCCCTGATCAGAGAATTGTCTGTCCTGCTGGATGACGATCATCCCCCTGACAGAAAGCTGGCGGAATTTGCTCTCTGTCATTTGCGGTTCTTCGACGAGCACAAGGATCTGATCCGTGTCCTCTTTTTTGATCGGGAGAGGGCGCATTCGGGGAGATCCCGTTATACCGACATTAGGTACCGGACTTCCATAAAGCGGATGGCCGATGTCCTGGATGATGGTATAAGACAGGGTCTGTTTTCCCCTCTGGATTCGATGAAGGTTGCCGCCATGTTTATAGAAGCCAATATTGGAATGGTGATGCAGCGTATCCATGACGGGATTTCCGGCGATGTTGAAAAAGATGCAAAGCAGATTACAAACATATTCATGGAAGGATTAAGGCGGAGGAAGTAAGGGGTACCGCAATGTCTCCATGCATGAGATCCCGAACGTCATTCCGGATATTCCCTTTACTTATCATTTATAATAGGAGAATTTGATGCAACTTAATAGAACTGCTTATGAACCCCTTAAATGGAGTGTGGTTTTAGTGGCCCTGTCGGCCGGCCTTTTGCTTGGAGGTTGCGACGGCACCGAGCGATCACAACCCCCGCCCCAGGTACCGGAAGTGGCCGTGATAACGGTCCAACCCCAAAAGGTTGTATTGACCACTGAATTGCCGGGCCGCACGTCTGCCTTCCGTGTAGCGGAGATCCGGCCCCAGGTCAACGGTCTTATACAGAAACGCTTGTTTACGGAAGGTTCCGATGTCAAGGCCGGCCAGGCGCTCTATCAGATCGATCCCGCTCCCTTTCAGGCGGCGCTCGACAATGCCAAGGCCGCCCTCGGCCGGGCTGAAGCCAATCTGTCTGCGCTCAGGTCGAGGGCCGAGCGTTACAGGGAATTACTTGCGGAGAAAGCGGTGAGCCAGCAGGACTACGACGACGCGGCTGCCGCCCTGACACAGGTCCAAGCCGACATTGAGTATTGGAGGGCGATGGTTAAGACGGCGCGCATAAACCTGGGATATGCCAAGATTACAGCCCCCATCTCCGGACGGATCGGCAGATCCAGCGTGACAGAGGGCGCTATCGTAACGGGGTATCAGCCCGTTGCCCTGGCAACCATTCAACAACTGGATCCCACTTACGTGGATGTGCCCCAATCCACCACCGAAGTGTTGCGCCTGAAGCGCCGCTTGGAGGGTGGCCATCTGGATCAAAACGGAGCAAGTCAGAAAAAGGTCAAGCTCATCCTGGAAGACGGGACGGCATATCCACTGGAAGGGACGCTGCAGTTTCGCGGTGTCACGGTAGATCCAACGACAGGCTCGGTCATCCTGCGAGTTGTCTTTCCCAATCCGAATGGAGTTCTGCTGCCGGGCGTGTTCGTCCGAGCAGTGATGGAAGAAGGTGTCGATGAGCAGGCTATCCTGGTTCCTCAGCAGGGTGTGTCCCGCGATCGCAAGGGGAATCCCTTTGCGCTGATCGTGAATGCCGAGGGCAAGGTTGATCAACTAATGCTCACGCTTGACCGGGCCATCGGCGACAAGTGGCTCGTCTCAGCCGGCCTTGCTCCCGGCAACCGGGTGATCGTCGAGGGGATACAAAAGGTGAAACCCGGCATTTCCGTGAAGGTTGTTCTTTTTAAAGAGGATGGAACGAAGGGTGCGGCACCTGAAAATACGGCCCGGCCGACTGCTGAATCGAATTAACGGAGGCGTGTCATGTTATCAAAATTTTTTCTGGATCGTCCGGTCTTCGCCTGGGTCATCGCCATCGTCATGATGGCGGCTGGTGGGCTGGCGATCTACAATCTGCCCATATCGCAGTATCCCCCCATCGCCCCGCCTTCCATCGCCATCGATGCATTTTATCCCGGCGCCTCGGCCGAGACCGTTGAAGACAGCGTGACGCAGATCATCGAGCAGAAGATGACCGGTTTAGACAAGATGCTGTACCTCTCTGGCACCAGTTCTTCATCCGGCGCGTCCCGCATCCAGTTGACCTTTGCCCCTGGGACCGACCCTGATCTCGCTTGGTCCAAGGTGCAGAACAAGCTCCAGCTCGCTATGGCCAGTCTGCCCGATGTGGTTCAGCGCTCCGGTGTTAAGGTCAGCAAATCGACCAAAAACTACCTGATAATCGTGGGGCTAATCTCGGAAGACGGCAGCATGAACGGCGAAGACCTGCGGGACTACGCGCAATCCAATCTGGAGAAAATACTGTCGCGGGTGCCGGGTGTGGGTGAGGTCGAAAATTTCGGATCCCAGTATTCGATGCGAGTCTGGCTGAATCCGGATAAGCTGACCGATTACCACCTTACGGTGGAAGATGTCGTCCAGAAGCTTCGGGCTTACAACGTGGAGGTCTCCGCCGGCCAGTTCGGCGGAGCGCCGGCTGTGAAAGGCCAGCGCCTGAACGCTTCCATCATTGTCCAGCATCTGCTCCAGACCCCGGAGGAGTTTGCCGCCATCCCCATCCGCACCAATCCGGACGGCTCTGTGGTACGTATCAAGGACATCGGACGGACGGAACTGGGAAGCGAGCGTTACGATATCGTAGCCAATTACAACGGCAAACCCACCGCCGCCATGGCCATCCGGCAGGCTTCCGGCGCCAATGCCCTGGGTACGGCCGATGCCGTCAAGCAGAAACTGGAAGAGATGAGCCGGTATTTCCCCCCCGGCATGAAGGTGATTTATCCCTACGACACCACCCCCTTTACCAGGGTGGCTATCGACGAGGTGGTCAAGACTCTGTTCGAGGCGATCCTGCTGGTCTTTCTGATCATGTATCTTTTCATGGGGACCTTCCGGGCCACGCTGATTCCGACCATCGCGGTGCCGGTGGTGCTCCTGGGGACCTTCGCGGTTCTGGGGCTTTTCGGCTTCTCCATCAACATGCTGACCATGTTCGCCATGGTCCTTGCCATCGGTCTCCTCGTGGACGATGCCATCGTGGTGGTGGAGAACGTGGAGAGGATCATGAGCGAGGAGGGGCTTTCTCCCAAGGAAGCCGCGCGCAAGTCCATGGACCAGATTACCAGCGCCCTGATCGGCATCGGGCTGGTGCTTTCGGCGGTATTCGGCCCCATGGCGTTCTTTCCCGGTTCCACCGGGGTCATCTACCGCCAGTTTTCCGTGACCATTGCCGCTTCCATGCTGCTTTCGGTTCTCGTGGCCCTGATCCTGACCCCGGTCCTCTGCGCATCGCTCCTCAAACCGGTGCTGGCGGGGCATAAACCCTCAGACAATGCCGTCTTTTTTCTGCGCCCCTTTTTCAGGTGGTTTGACCGCGTCTTTTTTCGCGCCAGAGAACTGTATGTAAGACTGGTCGGCCGCGTTCTGGCCAAAAAACTGCGCTACCTGTTCCTGTTTCTGCTGATTGTTGCAGCCATGGGGTATTTGTTTCAGCGCATGCCCACCGCCTACCTCCCCGATGAAGACCAGGGGATCCTGCTGGTCCAGGCTATGCTTCCGTCGGGTTCGACCCTGGAGCAGACTGAGAAGGTCATGGATAAGGTCAGGGACCATTTTCTGACGCAGGAGAAGGACGGGGTGGACTCCTTCATGTCGATCCCAGGTGTGAGCTATAGCGGCCAGGGGCAGAACATGGGCCTGGGATTTGCGAAGCTCAAGGACTGGAAGCTGCGCGAGCGGCCGGACCTGAAGGTCGGGGCCATTGCCGGCAGGGCCATGGTAGCGTTTTCACAGATAAAAGGCGCCATGGTGTTCGCCTTCCCGCCGCCGGCGGTCATCGAACTGGGCAATGCCACCGGGTTTGATTTTCAGTTGCAGGACCGTGGCGGCGTGGGCCACGAGGCCCTGATGGCAGCTCGCAACCAGCTCCTCGGCATGGCGGCCCATGATCTGAGATTGATCAGGGTCCGGCCCAACGGCATGGAAGATCTGCCCGAATACCGGGTTGCCGTGGATTGGGAAAAGGCCGGCGCCCTGGGGGTTCCCATTACCTCCATTCACAACACCATCGCGGCGGCCTTCGGCGGCGCCTATGTCAACGACTTTATCCAGGCCGGGCGGGTCAAGAGGGTATTCGTCCAGGCGGACGCCCCTTATCGCATGCTGCCGAAAGATTTGAAAAAACTGTATGTTCGTAACACCGTGGGCAAGATGGTCCCCTTTTCTTCCTTTGCCTCCGGGCACTGGACCATGGGTTCTCCCAAGCTGGAGCGCTACAACGGTTTTCCGTCCATCGAAATCTGGGGCGAGCCGGCGCCGGGGAGGAGTTCCGGCGAGGCGATGCAGGCCATGGAAGAAATCGTCTCGAAGCTGCCCCAGGGGATAGGCTTTGACTGGACCGGGCTTTCCTACCAGGAGCGGATGGCCAGCTCCCAGGCGCCCCTGCTGTACGCGTTTTCCATTTTCGTGATCTTCCTGGTACTGGCGGCCCTGTACGAGAGCTGGCCCATCCCCATCGCGATTCTGCTGATCCTGCCCCTTGGGGTCATCGGCGGGGTTATCGCTTCGACCATGCGGGGGATGCCCACTGATGTCTATTTCCAGATCGGGCTGCTGACCATCCTGGGCCTGACCACCAAGAACGCCATCCTGATCGTCCAGTTCGCCAGAGCCAGGGTCGACGAGGGGGCGGGGCTGATCGAGGCGACACTGGAAGCGTCAAAAATAAGACTGCGTCCCATCATCATGACCTCACTGGCCTTCGGATTCGGTGTCCTGCCGCTCGCCCTTGCGACCGGCGCCGGAGCGGGTGCGCAAAATGCCATCGGCATCGGAGTGCTGGGAGGGATGGTGACCTCCACCTTTCTGGTGATTTTGTTCGCGCCGCTCTTTTATGTGATGATCTATAGGGCATTAGGAAAACACAGAAAGAGGGTAACGATGAAACACGTTGATAAAAATACGTCAGGGGATGAAGGATATGAATAGACAACTGTTGTTTCTACTGGTTGGAATCGTCCTCTTTCTGGGCGGCTGCACCCTGGCACCAAAATACACACAGCCCCAGGCGCCGATCCCGGCACAGTGGCCACAGGGGGCGGCCTACAAAGACACACAGGCCATGCCCGGAGCGCCGGCAGCCCCGGAGCTGAGCCGACAGGAATTTTTTGCCGACGAACAGCTGCAAAAAATTATTGAGATGGCCTTGGACAATAACCGGGATCTGCGGCTTGCCGCCTTGAATGTGGAAAGGGCGCGCGCGCTGTACGGCATTCAACGGGCTGAACTGTTCCCCACGGTCAATGCGGTTGGTGCGGGGAGTAAGCAACGTGTGCCCGCCGATCTTTCAACCACCGGAAAATCGACGACGGTGGAACGATACGATGTCAATCTGGGTATTGCTTCCTGGGAGATCGATTTCTTCGGCCGCATCCGCAGCCTGAAAGATCGGGCGTTAGAAGAGTACCTGGCCACCGAGCAGGCCCGCCGCAGCGCACAGATTGCGCTGATGTCAGAGGTTGCCAGGGTGTACCTGACCCTTGCCGCGGATCGGGGAAACCTTAAACTGGCCCGGTCCACCCTTGAAACTCAACAGGCGGCCTATAGTTTAATTCAAAGGCGTTATGATGTTGGTGTCGCGACTGAACTTGATCTGCGACGAGCGCAAATTCCGGTAGACGCGGCTCGGGGAGATGTCGCCAGCTTTGCGCAATTGGTGGCACAGGATCAAAACGCCCTGAACCTTCTGGCAGGCTCTCCGGTGCCGAAAGAGTTCTTGCCGACAGACCTGAGTAGCGTCAGTCCCTTCAAAGAAATTTCTCCAGGCCTGTCTTCCGAAGTGCTCCTGCGCCGGCCTGATATTATGGCAGCAGAACATCGGCTCAAGGGGGCGTATGCCTTTATCGGCGCGGCCCGGGCGGCCTTCTTCCCCCGCATTTCTCTGACCACCTCGGTGGGAACCGCAAGCGAAGAACTGTCCGGTCTGTTTAGCTCCGGGTCGGCTACCTGGAGCTTTGTACCGCGGATCACTATGCCGATTTTTGACGCCCGAACCTGGGCCGCGCTGCGGGTCAGTAAAGCCGATCGGGAAATCGTCCAGACCCGGTATGAGAAGGCGATTCAGACAGCCTTCCGGGAAGTGGCAGATACCCTTGCCGTGCAGGGCACGGTGGACCAGCGGGTCTCTGCGCAACAATCTCTGGTCAATGCAGTTGCAGAAACATATCGCCTCTCAAATAAACGCTATACAAAGGGGATTGACAGCTACCTGGGCGTCCTTGATGCGCAGCGATCCCTCTATGCGGCGCAGCAGGGGCTCATTTCGCTCCGCCTGGCCAAACTCGCCAACCAGGTGATGCTTTACGCAGTACTGGGCGGAGGCGAGTAACAGGTGAAGACCATGTCCTTGCCTTATGGGGTTCAAGTTTGGATTTTTGGTTTGACAATTTGAAACCGTCGATAAAAACAACCTATGCACTCCTACACCAGCCTCGTAACCGCAGCGTTATGCACTTTATGAAACTCAAAATCCCCCGGGCTTTAGCTCATCTCGGTTCGATTCCGAGCTCCGGCACCAGTAAAATCAAGGGGTTAGGCATTATAACTATCCTCTTTTTTTTATGCCCTATTTGCGAATTACACCCAAAACCGTGCCAGCCTATTGATAAACTGACAAAACTGAACTTGCATTTGATCTCAATGTGTAGAAGAATAGATGACAACGTCAACTGAAAGGGGGCCCTGATCCATGATTTTCAATGAAGAATTTGAAACGTTGCCAAGAGAAGTATTAGAAGCCTTACAACTGAAGAGACTACAGCAGGTCGTGCAACGTGTTTACCATACTGTAGGTTTCTACAGAAAAACTTTTGATGAAGCTGGAATTACCCCGGATGACATAAAAACTCTCAACGATCTCCATAGGGTTCCATTTACTACAAAAGAAGACCTGAGAGATAATTATCCATTCGGCCTCTTTGCAGTACCAATGAGCAATATCGTAAGGCTACATGCATCGTCGGGCATTACTGGCAGGGCTACTGTTGTTGGATATACAAAGAGAGACATTGAAACCTGGTCAAGACTCATGGCCAGATCCTTCGTTGCTGCGGGGGTGACTAAGAACGATATTGTACATAATGCCTACGGTTATGGACTTTTCACCGGAGGGCTTGGAATACATTATGGCGCGGAGATGCTTGGAGCAAGCGTGATTCCTATTTCAGGTGGTAATACAAAAAGACAGATCATGATATTACAGGATTTTGGCCCCACGGCCATATGCTGTACACCCTCGTATGCCCTCTATCTTGCCGAACAGGGTGAAGAAATGGGAATAGATATGAGGTCATTAAAGCTGCGCGTCGGGATTCTTGGTGCCGAACCGTGGAGTGAAAAAATGAGACAGGAAATAGAAAACAAGTTAAATATTACAGCGCTTGATATTTATGGACTTTCCGAGATCATGGGTCCCGGGGTGGCTATGGAATGCAGAGAGGGCCATAAAGGTCTCCATATATTTGAAGATCATTTCATAGTAGAAACTATTAATCCAGACACAGGAGAAGTTCTGCCGTCCGGTGAGGAGGGAGAGCTGGTGTTTACCACTATAACAAAGGAGGCGTTTCCCTTAATCCGGTATCGAACCAGGGATATATCAAAGCTGATGATGGAACCATGCAGGTGTGGCAGAACATATGTGAGGATGGACAGAGTGTCTGGTCGTAGTGATGACATGCTCATTATAAGGGGTGTCAATATATTCCCGTCCCAGATAGAAAACGTTCTTATTGGCATAGAGGGTCTTGAACCCCACTATCAGCTTGTAGTGTACAGAGAAGATTCGCTGGATGCCCTTGAGATACATGTAGAGGTGAGTGAAGAGGTTCTTTCCGATTCAGATGAGGTAAGGGTGCTTCAAAAGATTGAAAGACGTATTGCGAAGGATATAAAAGACTACCTGGGTGTCTCGGCAAGGATAAAACTGGTGGAACCAAAGACCCTGCCGCGATTTGAAGGTAAGGCCAGTCGTGTAATAGACAAAAGAAGCATTTAAAGTTCTCTTTAGTAAGGAGGCAGTCATATGAAGGTGGAACAGATATCCATATTTCTGGAGAATAGGCCCGGGGGTCTTGAAAGTGTAACAAGGGTATTGATGGATGCTGACATAAACATCAGGACGTTGTTCCTTGCTGATACAACGGACTTTGGCATCCTTCGACTTATTGTTAATGATGTGGATGCCGCAAAGAAGGTGCTAAAAGAAAATGGCTTTTCCGTAGGCCGTACAACCGTAGTAGCAGTAGAGGTACCTGATCGACCGGGTGGTTTGCACAGTATTCTTGAGGTACTATCGAAAAGTGGTATAACGGTAGAATATATGTATGCATTTGTGGAAAAAAGCGGACAGAATGCGGTTATGATTTTCAGGTTCGATTCTACAGATGCAGCAATTGAGGTTCTGTTACAAAACGGTGTTACGGTGCTGCCGGGTGAAAAGGTTTACAGTATTTAATCCGAGGCACAAAGAACTTCTTGAACTTCTGAAAAAAAGGATATATAGGTTCGCTGAGTTTCATTGAGGTAAATAAAAAAGGAGGTCTTGAATTAATGGCCAAAATGTTAAAGGATACACTAAAAACGATAGAAAAATACAAAAACTACAGCCCCCATTATGAGGAACTACTGGATATACTGGAAGAAACCTTGATCCTGCGGGAAGAATATCGACACAATATGAACGAGAGTATCTTCCCGATAGATGAAAAACTTATAGAAAAAAAACTTTCTGGTGGATTGACGCTGGTTGATTTTTCGGGTGGAAAGTTTGATTTAGCCGAACCTAAAAAATACTTCCTGGCACTCCTGAAAATAGCGGAAAAGCAAACCCCTGACGAAACCAGAGAATTCGCCCAAAAAGTTAAAAATGGCACCACTGATTATGAAAAATTTATTCGCGATTCTTTTGCAATCTACAATGATGAAGAGATATTAAAAGAACTGGATGATGAATCCCTTGATTTAGTAGAATTATTTCTGGAAGAAAGCCTGAGGCCTGCCCTTGAAATCCTTGCAGAAAAGTACGGTAAAATCATCGGAGAATCGGAATGGTCTGAGGGGTACTGTCCCATATGCGGCAAGGAACCCAAGATAGGAACATTAAGAGGAGAAGGGGGGCAAAGATTCCTTTTCTGCAACCAGTGCGGACTCGAATGGAACTTCATGCGCATTAAATGCCCATTCTGCGGTAACGAAGAACAGCAAACGTTAGCCTACTTTACCGTTGAAGATGATGAGAAATATCGAGTCGATGTATGTAATGTCTGTAAAAGGTACATCAAAACAGTGGACTTTAGAAACATAAAAGAAGAACCCAACCTTGACGTTGAGGCCATCGCTACATTACACCTTGATATGCTGGCCAATGAAGAAGGTTACATGTAGCTTATAAGCGTTCAGCTATCAGCCATCGGCATTCAGCCCAAACCCTGTGCTGAATTTATTTCGGTAACAAAGGATTGGGCGGAAGACTGATTTTTTTATCACGCTGATCGCTTGATCGCTGAGTGCTTACTATAAATGAATGATAATGACATTGTTAAGGTAGTCAATGTCCTAAAAAGAGAGTTGGAAATCTGTGAGCCTCCCATTGTATCATCGCTGGCAGAGAAAACTCGCAGTCCCTTTCAAATCCTCATTTCAACACTACTGAGTCTGAGGACGAAGGATGAAATAACAGCAGTTGCCTGTAAAAATCTTTTCGCCCTGGCTTCCACTCCGGAGGAAATGTTGAAACTCTCCGAGGAAAAAATCATCAGAGCAATTTACCCTGTAGGTTTTTACAGAAACAAGGCTAAGACCATACTCCATATCTGTCGGGAGTTGATTGACAAGTACAAATCAAAAGTTCCTGATACCGCCGAAGAGTTGCTTTCCCTGAAGGGGGTGGGAAGAAAAACCGCCAATCTCGTGGCAGCTCTTGGATATAACAGGAAAGAGATATGCGTGGATATACATGTTCACAGGATTTCAAACCGCCTCGGTTACGTCAAAACAGGAACACCTGAAAAAACCGAATATGCACTTAAAGAAAAACTCCCGCAAAAATACTGGTCTATTTACAATACTCTTATGGTGACCTTTGGCAAAAATATCTGTCGCCCCGTATCTCCATTCTGCAGCAAGTGTCCTGTTTCAATGCAATGTGACAGGGTGGGCGTAGTCAAAAGCCGATAGAGATGAATGAATGCAGATAGCTAATATATATATAGCCTTTATTGTCTTGATAATCTCTTTCACTATCCTGGCTAAAGCGGCGGACTGGTTTGTGGAGGGAGCCGTCGGCCTGTCCTGTGTATTGCGTTTACCTAAAATCCTTATCGGGATAATTGTTGTCGGAATGGCTACAACCGCACCTGAATTAATGGTGTCGGTAATCTCTGCGTTCCAGGGAAGACCGGAAATCGCACTGGGGAATGCCATAGGATCGGTTATTTGTGATGATGGCCTTGCATTATCGCTGGCTGTACTCAGGTCCCTGAGTCCGATATTGGTGACAAGAAATATTTTCAAAATGACTGCGGTCTTTCTCATTGTTGTCGATCTTGTTGCCTACGCCCTGTGCTGGGATGGAACACTCGATCGCGGGGAAGGAATGTTATTAGTGGGACTGTT
>JAUSPI010000206.1 GCA_030655775.1 Syntrophales bacterium | reverse complement strand
GCGTATCTTTAAACAGTCCCGAGGGTAGGGACAGTGAGGCGGGCTTAAAAACCTTTGATAACAACTCCGATGCGGCACATACGGGTTTTTGGGGTTCCTGGACGGATGCACAATTTATCCGTCATAAAAACCCCAAATTTAAACCAAGGAGGACAGCGCTCTTCCCCGCAGCAGAGCTGCGAGGTATCCGCGCTTAAAAAAGAATGAAAATACTCCACACGGGAGACCTGCACTTCGACAACCCGCCTCAGTTATTGGCAGAGATTGTCAAGTGCAGCAACCATCTGATAAGTGTCGCCATTGGTGAACAACCGGACCTTATCGCTGTTGCAGGGGATACATTCCACGACAGCGTTGAACTTGGTTCTCCTGCCTCATTGACGGCAATGAAATTTATTCAGCAATGCGCTGACATTGCCCCTGTTGTAGTCATAAGGGGTACGACAACGCATGATGCAGAGGGCAGCGTAAATGCCCTTGCAAAACTCAAAGGGAAAAACAGCATATTTGTAACAGACAGGCCAGAGCAGGTATACCTGCTGGATTCCGGACAGTTTGTAACTAATTTAGCAACCTACGATAAGCCGGTTGCGCTCCTTTCACTATTGCCGTCAGTCACAAAGGCAAATGTTGTGAACGGAAATGGCAACGGCAACCAATCGACACAGAGGTCAAATGAACAGACCGCAGATTTGCTCAGAGATATTCTCGTGGCATGGGGAGAAGTAAACCAATCAATAAGGTTATCCAGAGGGTCAACTTCCGGCATACCTGCAATCATGGTCGGTCATTTTACCGTAACGGGTTCTGTTCTTCCTACTGGTCACCAGATGATTGGCAAAGAACTAGAGCTTACGGTAGGCGATTTGAGATTAGCCGGGGCAAATCTTGTTTGTCTCGGTCACATTCATAAATCACAATCGTGGGGAGAAATAAGCTACTGCGGAAGCATCACGCGCCTTAATTACGGCGATGCGGGCGACCATAAGGGATTTTATATCCATGAATTATCTAAGCAGGAGCTCGCCTCGCGTTTTATAGAAACTCCGGCAAGGGTAATGAGGGTAGTAAAGCCCATGAACGATATCCCGAGTACAGACGACCTCGGCGACATCGCAGCGGGCGACTGCGTAAAACTCACATTCGAAATCAGCGAAGAAGACCTCTCGAAGGTAAACGAGGAAGCAATACGTCAGGCAGCGCTCGCAAAAGGGGCTGCAGAAATAAAAATAGAGAAGATCATTATACCAAAAAACACTGTCAGGGCGGAGGGCATCAGCAGACTCAAAAACGCCGAAGATAAGCTCAGAAAATGGGCTGAACTCACCGGCGTGGAGGTTAACGAAAATATGCTGAAAAAACTCTCAGACCTCGAAACAATCAATGACCCGGCGGACTATGCAAAACAATATACGGAGGCAACAACATGAGACCTATATCATTGAAACTTAAATGCTTCAAGGGTATCCAGGCCGGCATGGGGTTGGAAGAAATTAAAATTGATTTCTCAAATATTCCATCCGGTATCGTTACATTCTCCGCCCCGAACGGGACAGGGAAGACAACGATCATGGATAATCTGCATCCCTACAGGTTCATGCCCTTCAGGGCATCGAGCTATTCTCCAAAGGCGTTCTCATTTTACGAACACTGTTATGGGGAAGCTCTCAAGGAACTTGTATTCGGGATGAATGGCACAAAATACAAAAGCCTTCTGCTTCTCAATGTTGAGAAGAAAAAACAGGAGGCATACCTTTACATAGAGGAAAATGGAACATGGACGCCGCTCAATGACGGGAAGTTGGAGTCATACGACCTGGCAGTAGAAAACCTGCTCGGCAATCCCGAACTCTTTTTCATGTCGGTGTTCAGGGCACAAAACGCGAAATCACTCACAAGTTATTCCAAAGGAGACATCAAGGAAATATTCACTGAACTTCTTGGCGTATATCACCTGAAGGCAATCTCCGACAGAGCAGGGTTTATCAAAACAGAGGTACAGCGCCTGCTCGATACTATAAGAGGGGAAAAGACATCACTTACACAGGTCCTCGAAAAAGAGGGCTTCATTATAACAAGCATGGCAGATACGGAACTGTCCATAAAGATAACAAAAGAAGAAATGGCCCGCATGGACGAACTGATGTCAAAAGGGCAGGAGAAATTGACAAATCTCGATGTGCAGATCGCATCCCAGAAAACACTTTTGTTACAAGAGAGAGAAACCAAATCCGAGGTCACTAAAAGAAAAGAGAGGTTAACAACTTTTCTTTCCGGTCAGGAATCGAGGAAAAGGGGAATTGAGGCAAGGAACTTACGGACAAAAACAAGAATCACCGATTCCGAAACGCTTATCTCCAAGCTACCCGAACTTCAGGAGGCAAAGAGAAGCAAAGCAGTTTTGGAAGAAAAGGCTAATCTGCTCAAGGGTGAATATAAGGAGATCGATGCGGAATACATCGGCATCAATAACCGCATCATGACGTTGAACAAAGCAGAAGGACTGATGAAGGAAAAAGAGAAAGTCCTTCAAAAGCTCCGTATGGAAAGAGAATCAGCAATCAAGATGTTTGAGAAAAACCTTGAGATTGCCCGAAACGAGGAACAGAAACTCAAAAATACCCCTTGCGGCGGATCACTGACTGAGGGGTGTATCTTCGTTATGAGCGCGGTATCAGAAACAAAAAAGATACCGGAACTTCAGGAAAGACTCGGCAGCCTTAACAAAGTGTCATCCGGAGAGGTCAAAATTTCTGGCGAAATCGATAGTCTCAAAGTAATGCTCACGAACAGGGAAGCCCTTAATAAAACGTTGATGGAACTTCTTCAAAAGAAAAGGGATGTACAGGCGAATATAGAGAGTTTGGAAAAGAATCTCAACGAACTGAATAAATCCTTTGAATCTCTACCGAAGGTTGAGCTTGCCGAAAAGGAATTACCGTCTTTGAGGCAAGAGCTTGAATCGCTCAACAGCGAACTTAACGGTATTAACGAAACAACAAAACTGCAGACAGCATCCGATGAAGCTGAAATCAAAAGCCTTGAAGAAAAGCTCTCAGAAATCACCAATGTTTTAGACGGTGATCTCGTGAACAAGAAGGTTGCCCTTCTTGATGAACTTGAACAGATAAAAAGAAAAAGGGCATCCCTCACGCAGGGGCTCGAAGAAGCGACAAAAAAGACAGGTTCATTAAACACTGAAGTTCAGCGTGTTGAGGAAGCAAAAGGCAAACTCGAAGCCCTCTCAACAAGAGAAAACCATCTTGCAGAAGAAACATCACAATGGTCGCTGCTTGAAAAAGCCTTTGGAAACGACGGCATTATTGCCCTTGAGATAGATGATGCAGGCCCTCAGATAACCACCTATGCGAACGACCTCCTGAAGATATTCGGGGGCAGGTTCAGTGTCAAGATAGAAACTCAGCTTGCCAAAACAAAAGGCGGGATGAAAGAAGGTTTCGATATCATCGTTTTTGACAGCCAGACAAACGAATCAAAAAGCATAAAGAGGCTGTCCGGCGGAGAGAAAACCTGGGTGGAAGAAGCAATCACCCGGGCGATATGTCTCTACAGGGCAAATTTAAGCGGCATAAGGTATGAGTGCATCTTCTCTGATGAGAAAGATGGTGCGCTTGATACAGAGAAGAAAAAAGAGTTCTTCGACATGAAAAAGCGTGTCCTTGAACTCGGCGGGTATAAAAACGAGTTCTGCATCACACAGACTGATGCGCTCCTGTCGAGAGCTGACGCGGTGATTGAGCTTAAGAGGGAACACGGAATTACCATTAGATAGAGAAGGAAGCTGAATTTAAAACAAACACCAGAAGCCCAGGGAATTAACCCCCTGGGCTTTTTTCCGTCATAATCAAAGAAGTAATACTATACAGATAATATTTCAGTAGGTTTATCCGAAAACATTCAAAACGACTTTCAAAACAATTTCCAAAAACAAACTAAAAGGAGGCAACAAAATTATGACAGATAACACAACAGGTGTTGTTGCAACATTGGATAGCAGCGATTCAGAATACATTGCAAAAATATCGACACTTCTTGGTCCTAAATACTTACTCCCGAAGGCGGGGGTTATCAGACCGGGCATCATGGTATTAAAAGCGGGTTGTACACCCCAGGACGAGAAGGTTTATAAGGATATGACGGCCAAAGGAGCACCATGGGACGACATAAACAAAGCACTTGGCGTGGATGGAAAACTAAAGTCAAAGATGACCCCGGCAAACGTTGATTATTTCACGGTCAATGCTGGTGATTGTCTCTTTCCGGAAAACGCTGCAATCATAAAAAAACTTTATGCCGACAAAGACGGGAAGGTAAGAAGGATACCCGTATGGTTTCCGGTAAACGAATGGTGGAAAATTATGCCACATTCGTTAAGGTGCTGGGGACAGTCAGGAATAAAATTCATGAGCGACATAAAAATTACCGGAAACATGGTAGAAAACATATGCCGTTTCCCGATGAATTCTGAACCCGGAAAAAGGATTTTCGGCGGCAGACAGTGGGGGACGCGCCCTTGCTCGCCTGAAGACTGCCGGGAATACCAGGCGGGTGAATGTAAATTCGGAGGAATGGTGCAGTTCTACATCCCCGGCGCTAAAGGGGTGGGCATATGGGTACTTCCGACAACCTCATGGTACTCGCTGGTCGCTATAAAAAGCGTCCTTCAGGACGTATCACGGATAACGGGAGGCAGGCTGGCGAGATTGTTCGACAGTGACAGAAAACCTGTATTCCAACTCACAAAAACGGAAGAGATAGTTTCTGCAATAGATACGAAAACCGGTAAACCAACACAGCGGAAACAATACCTCATATATTTAGATCTGACTGTAGATATGACAGAACTTGCTCTCATATATGAGAGCAGGAATCTAACTATAAGAGGAATAAAAGCTGCAGCAATGCTTACAAAACCGGTCATCACGGATTCCACATATGAAAATGAAGTGTCTGCTGAAACTGTTGTTGAAACTGCCGTGGAACCTATTAAACCTGCCATAGAAGAAATACCGGAGAAAGCGGCGGCACTGCCTGAAGCAGAAGCTCCCAAAGCAGAAATTCCAAATGCTGAAGCTGTTGTTGCTGCAGCTCCCGAAAAGGAAACAAATCAGGAAACCGCGGCAACGCCTGCACAGACAGAAGCAGAGAACCCCGATCAAAACAAAATAACTACCATTGTCAAAGAGTGCGCCGGCATCAAGGCCAAAATTGCTGCCGATACCTACCAGGGGATAAGAAAAAGATACCCCGGGTCCTGGAAGGGATGGACGTTTACACAGGCGCAGGACTTCCATAAGGAGATGCTCGATGCATTGAAGAATGCCGGTAACGGCAATGGCAATAACGGAAACAAAGATGTTATGGATGACTTAATCCAGAAAATCAAGGAATTTGCCGGTAGTTACGGCGTTCCGGCCAGCGTACAGGAAACTGCCATTAATAATGAAACAATTTCGGAAGAGGTCGCTACAAATTGGTTGAATCGCTTGGAACAGGGCGACTTCTCGATGTTTCTGGACGCAATAAAATAATATAAATCAAAGGAACCCCGAAAGGGGTTTCTTGATATTCAAGGAGAAAAAACTATGAACGAAAGCTCAATGACATTACCAAGAGCACGGGTCGTAAAAGACCCTGAATTAAGATATTCGGCAAAAGGAACCCCGTTTCTTAACCTGAGGTTGGTATATAAAGGCGGGAACCACGACATATTTATCAATGGGGTATTGTCCGGAAAGCCTGCAGAAGCTTTCAAGATAGACAAAGGCGACTTGTTGAGCGCAATAGGCGAACTCGAAGAAAACGTCTGGCAAGCGCAAAGCGGTGAAAAGAAGCAGCTCTATATGCACATTACAAAGCTGTTCATCCTCAAAAAGAAGGGAATTGAATCACAAAATACCGTGAAAAAAGAAAACGATGATTTTATCCCCGAAGATATCGACATATAGGGAGGCGAAAGATGATAAATAGCGAAATATGGCACAAGAAATACCGCTTCGGTGATGAGAAAACGTTTGAAGACACCGCTTTACGGGTAGCAAAGCACATTGCCGATGTGGACAAAACTTTAGCGGTTGAATTTTATGACGCAATGGTCTCCTTGAAGTTTATCCCTGGAGGCAGGATATTGGCATACGCCGGAACGGGCAACCCAAAGGCGACATTTTCCAACTGCTACGTGATGGACGAAATTGAAGACTCCATGGAGGGGATTATGAAGTCCCTCGGAGAAAGCGCGCTCACTATGAAGGCAGGCGGAGGAATCGGCATGAACTTCTCAACATTGAGACCTTACGGGAATAGGGTAGGGGGCACGAATTCAATCGCTTCCGGTCCGGTATCCTTTATGGAGATGTGGAATGCAATGTCAAGAACCATCTCCGGCGTAGGTGACAGGAAAGGGGCAATGATCGCGGTTTTGAATGCGGATCACCCCGACATAGAAGCCTTTATTATAGCAAAAAAAGACAACACAGGGGAAACTCCCGTGTTGGAGAAATTTAATCTCTCTGTCGGCATTAGCGATAACTTCATGAAAGCAGTTGAAAAAAACGGCGAATGGAACCTGATATATCAGGGGGCAAATCACAAAACAGTGAAGGCAGGGGATCTCTTCCGGTTGATTGTTGAAAACAACCGGGAGAAAGCAGAACCGGGTGCAATGTTTGTTGATACCATAAACAGCATGAACAACCTGTGGTACTGTGAGAAGATCAATGCAAGCAACCCTTGCGGAGAATTACCTATGCCGCCATACGGAGCTTGTAACTTAGGCTCCATTAACCTGACTCGGTTTGTCGCTGATCCATTTACTGAAGATGCACGAATCGATATTGAAGGTTTAACGAGGACAGTAAAAACTGCGGTGAGATTTTTGGACAACGTAATTGACCTGAACTATTATCCGATTCCAGAACAACGGGAAAAATCGCTTCAGACAAGGAGGATTGGCCTCGGCGTTATGGGACTGGGGAGTATGCTGGCAATGATAGGAGTGAAATACGGCAGCGAAGAAAGTTTGAAGGTTATTGAGCAAGTCTTCGGTAATGTAAGGAATACAGCTTACGAGGAATCTATCGGGCTGGCAAAGGAAAAGGGCGCATTTCCCATGTATGATAAAGAAAAATATCTGAAGGGAAGATTTATCGCGTACCTCCCGGAGGGGCTCAGAAAAAAAATAGAAAAACACGGTATAAGAAACTCACACCTACTAACAATCGCTCCTACGGGGACGACAGCACAATTGGCCGGCAACGTGTCAAGCGGTGTGGAACCATTATTCAGCCTCGAATATGTGAGACGGAACGATGGACAAGAAATTCTCGTTCGTGACTACGCCTGGCAGAAATACCTGGAGGTTGCTAAGACCGATGAAGCTCCCGATTTCTTTGTCACGGCACACGATCTTTCTTGGAGAGAACACATAGCGGTTATGGCTGAGTGCCAGAAGTATATAGACTCCGCTATCTCCAAAACAATAAACCTGCCTAAGGAGATAACCATCGAAGAAAT
>JAUSPI010000205.1 GCA_030655775.1 Syntrophales bacterium | reverse complement strand
CTCGGCGTTGTCGGCTTGCGAGAGGACCGCGTAATTCGCCATGCAGTTGATGCGGTCGGGCTCTATCCCGTGGCCGCGAAGCAGTTCCCTCGGGAAGATGTGGTGAACGGCGAGCGGATCATTGATGTCGCGTTTGGCGACTTCCAAGAGCGGCGCTTCCTCGTACCACGTCCGCACGCCCTTGTAGACGAGATAGGCCAAGTACACCTGCATGAGCGGCGAGTACATGCCCCGCTCTTTCAAGATGTCTTCGGGTTTGATCGGGCGAAGGTCGTTCTTGGGGATGGTCTTGAAGATCAGCGATGCCTTCCGCTGAGCTTTTGACGGGGCCTTACGAACCGGACTGACATACTTATTGATCGTGGACTCCACGGAACCCCGGAAGAGGCCGCGGATTCCCGTGATGCACAGGTACCGGCGGATGTCCTCGTGCTCATTCGCCCTGAACCCACCATCGCGATCCCGCAGCATGTACTCAAGCGGAATAAGCGCGTTGGCCGACGGGAGCCAACGGCGGGTGTTCCAGCCAAGTTCATCGCGCACAAAGGCGACGGCCTTCGATAGTCCATGCTCGGCTGCCTTCCAGCTCTCGTTGATGTCCTTATTACCGGTGGCCCAGTTCTTGGGCAGGTCAGAAAAGCTAGAGTTGTCGCGGTGCGCCGTGATAAGCGCTCGGGTGGAGAAGACGAAGTTGAGGCCGAGCTTGCGTTGATTGTCGCTTTGCACGAACTGCCGCATCTTGGGCACGATGTTGGCGGTGGCACGGTGCGTCAGGCTCGCGGCTTCAGCGTCGCCCCGGCTCAACGGCTTGCCGCCCTTGTTCAATCGCTTGAACAGCTCGATGGCGTTGTCCAAACCTTCCTCGTTGTCGTCGGTTTGAAAGTCCTCGCACGGCGAGGTCGCGTCCAGCATGTCCGCAGCCTGCGTCAGACGCTGCCTGTAGTCTGCAACATCTTGGGATTTCCCCTTGATGACGCCCTTGTCGATCAATTTGTCGAGGATGCCCTGAAAGGTCTTTTCGCGCTCCAACGCGGTTGTTGGTGCCTTTGGGATCAACCGTGATAACTCAACCAGCGTGGGATCGTCCTTCCCTATCCGCTTCTCAATCGTCCGGGTCCGCTGGCCCATCACAAACTCGCGTTTGCGCACGTCGAAGAACGCGCGGTTGGCGAGGTTGTCTCCGAACTTGTCGTCCAAGGCCCGAGATAGGCTCGTGAGTCGCTGTTGCCCGTCGAGCAAGTAGCCCCAGAAGGGCTCCGTGATCTTTGCGCCCACCTGACGGCTGATCGCCGGCTCACGCTTTATTTGGCGATTTGGCGTTTTCCAAATGTAGAACACGCCGATCGGCCACCCCTTGTAAAGAGAGTCGAGCAGGTCGACGACCTTGGCCGCCGGCCACACATAATCGCGCTGCATCAAGGGCAGCTCGATCACGCCCGAGTCAAACTTGCGTACCAACTCGATCAATTTAACGTATGCCATCATGTCCTCCGTGTTTTGGCCAACGAAAAAATCAGCCGGAGCGTAGCGATCGGCTGTATTGATTTTGTTATGCCTTTTTATCTATACGATGCTCCTGAACAACTCACTTTGACATATTTAAAACCACTTTGCTTTAAAAACGATTCTACAACATATGTAGGAGTATTGTTTTTAGGTCCCATAACAATTTCATTTATTGGATTTATTCCAAGCTCTGCTAACTTAAATGATCTATATGGTTTAATTTTGTCAGAACTGGCATAAAAGGAACAAGTGTCATTAGCAACCTTAACAAATACTGAAATAAGACGCCATTCGAATTCCTCTTCAAAAGCTTTTGATTTTAATAAAAAAAGCTTATTAATAAAAAAAAGCATAGTCGTGTATAAAGAATGATGCTGTTTTTTTATTTCATCATTTTCCTTTTCAATTTGCTCATCTGCTTTTGGTGATAGTAATCCACTATGACTATAAGGCTTGAAAGCACCCTTATTAATAAATTCTTTAATTTTTTCATATGTTGGTTGTATTACCTGTTCTTGATCGGTTGGCTCGTAGATAACTTTATCTAGAGCAAAGCCAGAGACTTTACCGCCCCTATAAGAAGCAGCAAGCAGATCGAGGTATTCTTTTGAAAAACCGATAGAGAAGCCGTAAGCATCATTTGCATACCCGCGCCATTGGCTTAATATGTCTTTTTTCTCTGAAAGACAGAAGCCAAGTCCATCAATAAGTATGTTGATATTAGCAGCGGCTTCTTGAAGCTTTTTTATATGTTCTTCATCTAACCCATCTTTTTTGGCCATTTCACCTAAAAGCTTTTTAACTAATTGCCCTTCCATTGAATCATTAGATAAAGAAAGAGACGTGAGCCAAATTTCTTTGTTTGAAATAATTTTATGAAAAGATTCAGTTGAACAATAATGATATAAATTCATGGTTTATTATCCTATGCATAACGAAAAAATCACCCGGAGCGTAGCGATCGGGTGGATTGATTTGGTTATGCGTTCATATAAAAATATTGCCCCTGCCTGAAACAATCCGCCCCCGCACAGATGAGACACATGCAATTATAAACCTTGAAACTTAAATGGACTTGTTTTTTTAAATGAACCCACGGCGTCACCCGCATAGGTTTCATGCTTTTCTAAAGTGAGTTTTTTAACAGAAGCATTTTCGCTGAAATCGACTTTTTTAAGATCCACCCAGAAGACATTCGGTGTTAATACGTTTTCGAAAAAATAAATGAGGTTCTTCTGGTCGGATACAGTTCGCCAGCGGGTTGATGAAATATTGGGTTCATCCTTTGAGGATATTCCAAAAGGTACAGAGCAATTCCTGATAACACTGAAAACACTGGCAACGGCAATTCTGGTATCGCTGGTCTGGGGTATTGCCTTTATATAATAGGACGCCCTGACAAAGCGGTCTGCCGCGCGATTGGTTCCCGGGAGCATAATTGTTCCGGGTATCCCGCGCCAATACTCATTTAAGGCAAGCTGCTTTGAAAATATCGGAGAATTCGTCATGACATTATAAGACCGATCGTGCTGGATAACTAATTTCCCCCCGATATATTCAAAGATCGCATTATCGCCTGTTGCATCAGAAATCGACAAGTGCAGTGTAGTGAACTTATCGGTACCCGGGATAAAATCAGAAACGATCACAAATTTTTCTTTTTTCAGTTCACCAACGGCCTCTCTTACTGAAGCGAAATTATCCAATACATACTGCACCCAAGCGGCAATAGTTAATCCTTTTCGTTTGCCGTCATACTTAGGATAATTGGATTCCGCCAGCCATAAAATATTCGCCACCAATCCCTTCTCATTCATGCCGTCGGCAGTGGCGCAATCAAATGAGCTTACAATAACGCTGCCATACCGGGATTTCCAGGTGATGGAATTGGGGCCTACTGCGCCATTTCTTTGCATTCCCCGGGGGAATATCCACATGTTAGCTGGTATTTCATCCTTCCAGTCCATAGACCTGGCAGTGATTACAGTGTTTTCAAGGCCCTGATAAACAACACGTGTACATGCCGTTGCTTCTAGGGTGAAAAAGATGTTCATGACAGCACATAGTAACAATACAAACAGTTTTTTCATGGCGTTTCCCTCTCATTAATTGTTGCATTCATTGGGTTGTCGGTTTGGCGTCCTTTTAAAGTAGTATCCATTTTCATACTTCTTTTTCCCCTGTCATCTTCACTGCGAGTGGTCAAGTTTTTTAACGGTGTCATATTGTTGACCTGCATAACGCGAGTTTCACCGGTTGCCGGAAGCGCGCCAGCGCTGTAGGCAATCCGTGTGCAAACTATTGTTGGCTGTTCCTAGTTCCACGAGGATATTTGCTCTATCTTTGAGTAAATCTGCTCAAACCTTCCTACAGAGGAATGTCCCCACCCACTATGCCATTGACCAAGATTGGCCACCCTCTGCGACACTTCGCCATCTGAGATGAACCCTGCATCGCGATAGATCTCTGCTACTTCCTTTTTGTCTACGTCCTCAGGATTTAGGCCACCTCCAGTAAAGCAAAGCGTGAACCACCATTCGGCGTGTGTTGAGTCAAGTCTTCTGAAGAAATCAGAGGCCTCTTTAACTCTTAGCTCGCGCCTTCCCAGTTCCCCATAAACTTTTGGATTACCAATTCTCAAAGCAGACATAAGAATTGTTCCAACCCCCAAGCACCAAAGTAGCTTCCCTTTTTTTGATTCATCTGTCGCAAGAACATGGCCCATAATCCTGAATACCTCTTGGACCTGCCTGGGCGTCATTCGCATAAAACTTATCAGGTGAACAATATTGTCGACCTGATCTCTACCTATAGGCATAAAGCAATATCGCTCATTCTCTCTTTGCAAATAATACTCAACGTACCTCGACGCAAGAGTTCCATAGGAATTCTCATTTGGCATTGGTAATGCTACTTCTCTTTGCACAAATTTTCTATAATACTCTGGGAAATCCAGATCGGCGCCAAAAGAAGCTTTTGCTGAACACTCCAGTTGTTTGCGATCGACAGCCAGAACAAAGACAATGCCGTGAATATCGAAAACATGTTTTATTGTCTCTAAATACGAAATCGCATAATCTGGGCGACATCGGTCTATCTCATCAACCAATATAAGAATATTTGGTTTTTCTCCTTTGATAAGCGCTCTGATTGAGGACTTCAATGACTGCAAAGCTTTCTTCTTGTTCCCAAAAGCATCAAAAAGGCCTTTCGGAACTTCCTGATTCTCTCCTCGCGCTGCCCTCTTCTTTTCTGTCAATTCGCCAGCCGCGACTACATTTATCCCTGTGAGCTTGTTGACGACTTGGCCCCCTAATCCTGTCAAGAACCAGCCTACATCTTTGGCTGCATCGCGAAGACTTTGAACATCTTCGCTTTCGTCTCTTAGGGACTCAATGAGAGCCGATACAAGTGATACAAACGGATCACCGCAGTAGTCATCGTTCCAAGCGTTTACTTTGACTACCAATGGCGATTCGTCTGGGCCATTGTTCTTTGTGATGCTATCTGCCCACATTTTGAAGAAAGTGCTCTTCCCAGCCCCAAACCCTGCATTTAAACTGATTACTAGGCTTTCGCTAACAAAGCAATGCTCAACGTTGATAAAGCGCTCTAGCCTTTCAGCAAAATCCTTGAGTCCAAGAAGATCTTCGTCGAACGTAGATATTTGCATCTTTTCTCCTGCCAACGATAGAGGTCACCTGCCGCCCGCTTTTGGGCGGTCAGGTGAAGCACTTGGTTGTGCAATGATTTTATCTGTTTGCTGTTGCTGTTCAAGTTCCAGTTTCTTCTTGTCGGCATCATCAAGGGAACGTACTTGAGCAATAACACCATGAAAATGAGAAACATCTTGAGCATAGAGCAGGCCGGGGAGCGCATCACCAGTTGTACGACTGGCTTTATAGAAGGAAATGATACCAACAATTTGGATGCCTTTGGTTTGGCTGACATACAGAACGGGGCCTCCACTGACTCCGTTAATAGCGACACCGTCAATGAGGTAGGCTTTTCTAAAGGCTTGCCATGCGCTGATGTTACCAGAAAAAAAACAGAGAGTATCGGGTTCGATAGCGGGGAATCCGAGCCAACTGACCTCGTTGCCAATGCTGAGGGGAGTACCGAGTGGGAGAAGTTCTATAAGCTCGCTTGGGAGTTCAAAAGCAGGCTTTTGAAAGAGTATAACGGCAGAATCAGTTTTCCCATTAGTGATAATGATATGATCAGGCTCTTTCAAAAATAGTTGTTTTGAGGAATTGTGATGAGTCAACCGAATTGGCTGTTTCCATGTATCAGCATACTCAACAACATGAAGTGCGGTGGCAACACCATAAATTGTTTTTGTATCGTTATGGAGGCACAGAAAGCCGGTTCCGTGGCCAGTGGGAGTTTCAATTTTGAAAATATAGGGAGTAACTTTTTGGACAACCTGTTCCCAGTTCATTTATTATCTCCTTATCTTATGCACAACGAAAAAATCAGCCGGAGCGTAGCGATCGGCTGTATTGATCTTGTTAGATTGGTGTTCCTGCAGCCCAAATAGCCTCATAATGCTTTCGCTTCTCGACTACTACGTCCGCTGAGACCGGCGCCAAATATGTCGGTTTCTTCAAAGCGGCATGCTTGATGGAAGCGCCAAGAACCCAGCATTGATCATTATCAACGAAAATCACGCGATCATGAATGTCGGTGCTCCTGCGCAACTCTACGGCGTGGCCAAATTGAGACCTATATTTCTCTGCGGCGATACGAACATTGTCGACATACTTAGTGGTGAGCAGGCGTACTGACACGCGGGGTTTTAACGCTTGCAAGTAACCGTCAAATATTTCTGCATCTAAATATGGATCCACGATCAAAACTTGTCCGTTGGCAGACGCCACTAAATCGTTAAGCGCTTTGAAAAAGTCGTATGCAGCGCCCGGTCCAAATGCTTGTCCGCCATTTTGAGGCAATGAGTTCTCCAAGCGGGCGATTACATCGTGAATAGAAGCAACAACAGTTCCATAGTTGCCTCGACGATCAACATTGCGAATGAGGCAGTCCACTGCTACCTTGAATGGAATGCTCTGTATTTCGCTCCATTCGTGCATGACTGCGTTGGCTTTGCCAAGCCAGGTGTATTGCTCTTGTGTATAGTCCCCGCGCCCTTCAAGAGGCGGTATGGACTGCAAGAGGTTGCGGAGCTTTTCTATCAGGATATGTGGTGTCATTTCCTATCCAATCTAACGAAAAGCTCAGCCGGAGCGGCCCAGCGGGCCGCGATCGGCTGTAGCGCCTTGTTGGAGATTTTTTATTTTTTGAGGTTCGATTAATCTGTATCACTTTGGACAATTATAAATTTCAATATTTACCATCTGAATGTTAACACCCATTGCCATTTCACTGGCGACATTAAGTATTTTGTAAGCATTTCCACCGGCTTGTTCTGTGTTTAACTGTGCGTAATAAGCAATTGTCGATGCCCGCGCTTCAAAGTAAGTATTTTTTACAAACTCACATTTCGAGGTGTCGGACACAGATGATATTTTGTAACCAGAAGATGATAGTTGTCGGTTTGCGCACCCTGACAATACAAATAGCAATAATACTATCAAGACAAAATAATTTCTCATACAATCCTCCATTCTTTTATTAGCAGCCATTGCCGCTTCGTATTATTACATTACTCCAACGCCGCAAACAACCGGCTCGTTTTTGCGTCCGAGTTAATTGGCATTCTTGGACGACTGTTAGCCTCTACTAAGCGGCAAGCTATCGTTGAGATATCTATCGAGGTACTCGGTACTCGCGTTGTCGCACATGCGAATTAACTTATTTGCCATAAATTCAGCAGATCCGCTGTCCCTTGTTGCATAGAACAGAGTGATATTCACGGGAAGTAGCATCGTTTCGAAAAACGGAATCGTTCGCTGGTTCATGCCCTTTATCAGGTCAAGTTCGGTATCAGTAATGACGCCAACCGGTTTGTCTCTAAGCTTGGGGTTTGTGTCAAAGAAGTGTCGCAACATGGTGCCAATTCCGAAAATCTCGGGGTTGCCTGGTGGGTCTATCGTGATTTTTTGCCGCATTGGGCCTGGCTGAAAGTGACAAGCATCTTCGGTGACGATATTGATGTTGGCCTCTATGGCTGTTGTTGCAGCAACTATCCCGGTACCGGGAACATCTCGGGAGTTGGTGTCTACGGCAATCACGACCTCACAATTTGCCATGGCGCGGTGCATGTCGGCCACCGGATGCCCAGAGCCAAAGAAGCATGCATTTAAAACTTTCTTCTTATTCTGCTTCTTGTAGTACGTAATGATATGGGCTTCGGCCGGTTTTAAGATTTCTGGCCTTATCACGATTGGAGAGTCTCTTCTTCCAAACACGAAAACTATCCGTGATTTCATGTCCAAGAAGAGCTTTATGGCCCTGATTTTTTGGGGGAATCGAAGGGCGATCTCTGTATGTCTCACCATCTTGTCAGGCTGCTTAGGGTGCCTGTCTGGTTGTAGTTTGTCGTCCGAGAAGTTTATGAGCTTCTTGTTTACATCATTAAGCACTATCTGCACGGTCTCTGCGGCGGCCATGTCCGCAGGGAATTCATGAATCCAGAAATTACCCGTTGGAAGTCCGATAAGTTCAACAGGCGGAGGGATGTTGAACAATGATGTCGGCATCGTTGTACTGTACTCTGCTATTACGGGAATCGTCGTTTTGGTGCTTTTATGCATCTTTGTTTTCCTGGCTTGGGGAGGCAGTCGCCCAACGCAAAGGTCAGCGGCGGGGGCTGTATCCCGTCCGCTGGAGTGAATTGTTACACATTTTTTATCTTCATAGAAAGGAGAACCTATGCGGGAAAATGAAGGGAAAGTCCCCGAAAGCATTGTTTTAAACCATGTTTTGATAATGGCACAACAAAGTTTATGCCCGGATACATACGAGAAGTTTGTTTACGCATATAATGAGCTTATTGACATAAGGCAATTGCCAAACAATAAGATAGATTACGATTCAATTGAATGATAATTTTTCTTTATGATTTGGCTTATGTAGGTGGCTAACCCCCGTCCTGCTTCAGCAAGTTCTTTCATTTTTATGACGTGGGATGATCCGGGTTTTATATGATTGTAAACATAAACCTTGTTGCTTTTAACGAATTGGATTTTTATGGATGTATCTGTGATTAAATATTTATCCACTCCTGAACCGCCTGATAGATTTTTATATTTGGTCATAATGCCTCCATTTCTTTTGTATAACGGCGGAGCTAAGCGGTGGCGCGGGGTTGCGGGGGACGCGAAGCGTCACATGCAACCCCGTGACAACCGCTTGAGCGATTTGTTGGCGCCGCGCGAATCAGCAAGCAGGCAACTATCAGGCAGGAGCCTCAGGCCTTC
>JAUSPI010000204.1 GCA_030655775.1 Syntrophales bacterium | reverse complement strand
AAAAGGTGGAAAGAACCTGTCCTCCCCTTCTATAAAGGGGGAAACAACCAGTCCTCCCCTTTTCTAAAGGGGAGTTAGAGGGGATTACTGTGAACTCAATAAAGTCACTCTCGGTTGTCCCGTTAATGGATTTTCGTCAACGAGGACATCTGCTTCATAGACCTCCTTTATATTGGATTCTGTAATCACCTCGTCCGGAGTACCCATGCAGTGGATATTCCCTGCGTTAAGAAGTATCATTCTGTCACAGTAAAGTGATGCCAGATTTATATCGTGGGTTACGGAAACAACAGTCATCCCCTCTTTCCTGTTCAAAGTTTTTATCAAATTAAAAAAATCTATCTGATGTTTGATATCGAGAAAGGCCGTAGATTCATCGAGAAGTATAATCTGCGGCTGTTGTGCCAGTGCCCGGGCTATAAGTATCCTTTGCCTTTCACCCCCGGAGAGTTCATTGATGCTTCTATCAGCGAATGAGAGGGTGTCGGTTACCTCCATTGCCCTATGAGCTATTTCATAATCTTTCTTCCCTTCGAATCTCAGTCTTCCTAAATGGGGTGCCCTGCCCATTAAAACTATCTCCTTTACGCTAAAGGAAAATGTTATGGGGGAGTCCTGAGGGACTACGGCGATCAGCCTGGCAAGTGCATCTCTTTTCATTTCATTGATATTAGCGCCGTTGATAGATACTTCTCCTTCCTGAGGCATAAGTATCCTGTCTATAATTTTAAGGAGTGTTGTCTTGCCGGAACCATTTGGTCCTATTATCCCTAAAAACTCCCCTTCGCTGATCTGAAAAGAGACATCTTTAAGAACCCATTCCTTCGCATATCGGAATCCCACTTTTTTTAACTGGACAATCGGCATGGGTCAGACAGCCCTCCTCCGTAAGAGATATATGAAATATGGGGCACCGCATAGAGCGGTAATAACCCCCACCGGCAATTCGGTGGGAGAAATTACTGTCCTTGCTATGGTGTCAGCAATAGCAAGAAAAGATGCACCAAAAAGAAAAGACGCCGGCAGCAAAAGCCTGTGGTCGGAACCGAGCATCATCCTCATGATGTGCGGGATAATCAGACCGACAAACCCGATGATTCCGCTGACCGACACCGCTACTCCGGTGACAAGAGATGCGACAAGAAAGAGTATCTTTTTTGTTCTTTCCACATTGACGCCTAATTGCATCGCCGTTTCTTCCCCGGTCACAATCAGATTCATCGGCCTTGAATATATGTAAATGGCTATAAATCCTGTAATCGAAAAGAAACCTGTGAGGATTATCTCTGCGCTGGTGGAAAGACTGAGATCCCCCATAAGCCAGAACATGATATTGTGAAGTTGTGCATTTCTGCTGGTAGAGATTAAAAACATTATAATGGCGGCAAAAAAAGCATTCACGATGACTCCGGCCAAAAGGAGTGTGTTGGACTGGAGTTCACGCCCCGTTTTAGCAATTCCAAAGACGAGAATAACGGTCAGAACGGCACCTAAGAATGCCAGACCTGTTATGCCGAATGGGACAACGCTGGCACCGATGATCATACCCGTGATTGCCCCGACAGCTGAACCACCGGAAATCCCGAGTATATATGGATCTGCCAGGGGGTTCCGAAGAAGGGCCTGGAATACAACACCGGCAGTGGAAAGGGATGCGCCGACAATGCCGGCAAATATGATTCGCGGAAAACGGATGGAAAAAATGATGGTTTTCTCCGATGGTGTTAATACGGAGCACCCTTCATACCAGCCGTACAAAAGCCCTTTAAGTCCGGTAATTATACCAATTCTGGCTGTTCCCACGAGCATCGACACAACCACAACAGCAAGAAAAACAACCAGTAACAGAATGCAGATTTTAATCACTCTTGGAAACGTTACAACTTTATAGGTCATTTTTCTCCTTCTATCGTTGTGCGAAAAAGGCTCTTCAATACTCAAAGCATTTTCCCGACCGGGTTGTTTCCCACGGGCCCGCCTTGCAGGCAATGGGCTTTGGATTTATTGTCATCCTGAACTTGATTCAGGATCTCATTAGATTCTGAAATAAATTCAGAATGACAGAGGATTCCCACAATCCCGTAAGGTGGTCCGCCTGAGGTAAACCACCGTTTGCTGCCGGATACAATTCGAAACTTCGCTGAGGTAAGGAGTAAATATCAGAAAGGTTATAATAGGAGTGTTTTGTCATGGTACTCCTCCCTCGAGGAAGTTTCTGATGGATCGGTCTTCCGGCTCAGGGCTACCTACTCACCCGCCTTCCCAGAAATGCAGTTGTCAGTAACCGGTGTTGAGTGGTCAAAAGACAACTACTTACTCCAGTGGCCAGTGTTAGTGTGTGACGGTTTTGCTATTCACCGATCACTAATCACTGTCGTTTGGGCTTTCGTTCCCATTACGGCTGCGGGGCAGCGGGGGCTTCTCACCCCTCTTCCTCACATCCATCGATTTCAAACTATACAAAAAAACAGTTATAAGTCAAGAAAAAGGTTTCTATTACTCAGCCTCCACCCTTTCCACGGGAGGGGGTTTTTTATACTTATAAGGCAATGACTCCCGGATATATTCAGGAATCCTGCCGTATTTCTCTTCAAATTCTTCCAGAAACTGCTGACGCCCTTTGAGGAAATCTATGACCTTCTTCTCGAGTAGTGTCTTGTCATCAATAAGATTGTAGGCATTCATAAGATCCATATTGGCGCGGTCACACTTTATCGGATAATGGTAACCTAAATGATCAGGTTCAACGCTGAAGCGGAGCTGTCCGCGGAGGAGGTCATTATAAGCGGACAGTGACTGCCGGAGCGAAACCTTTTGTTCAGGCTCGCCGATCGTTCCGGTATTTGCAAGATAGCATTTTATGTTATTCTGCTTGAGGATATCGTAAAAAATCATAGCATGTTCGAGGCGATCACCGGTTACAAACGGGTCAAGAAAGAAGACCCTCTTAAATTTTCCTGCCTGTTCGGGATCCCCGCCGGTGCTCTCTATAGATTCCCCGTAAATAAACTGCATCGTGGCCTGTTCCAGAGTCAGCTTACAGATGACATTTGCCAGTGGGTTACGGGTTAAAATAATTATATAGTCAATTTTATTGCCCCGGAGATCATTACTGGCGATCTCCAGATTTTTACGAGTAACAATGGCCCGTCCGTTGCCGGTCTTGGAAAGATCATTGAAATCAGGCATGTAGGGATACTTACTGATAGCTACATTTTCAAGAAAC
>JAUSPI010000203.1 GCA_030655775.1 Syntrophales bacterium | reverse complement strand
TTCGCCAGAGTGCCCTGTGGCTTGCCACAGGGATGAATGGCGTGACGACCCGGCGAAGCCCAATGGGCGAAGCCGGGTTAGCTTCGCCGAGTTTCGCTTTAAACAAAGATGCCCCGTGGCTTGCCACGGGGAGCTTCACTTCGTAGAATCTATTTATTTTATGTTGAACATTTCCTTTGTCATCCTGAGCTTGTCGAAGGGATCTCCGCTGCATTGATAACCCAGGCAGAGATTCCTCGCGAAGCCTGTCCTGAGCGAAGCCGAAGGGCTCGGAATGACATACTGCGTATAAAAACAAAACAAAACGAGGAGGGAAGAGTTATGGAAAACAGGATGAGAATAGTGAAGGCAGCAGTTGTGTTGGGGGTGTTTTTATTGGGGATACAGATAGCATTTTGTGCAGATGTATCTGACAGCTTTGACAGGCCGGACAGTAATGCTGTGGGAAAGACAGAGGCTGGCAATTACAAATGGGTTGAGATTGGAGACAATATGAATGGCAATTTGATTGCTATACGGGAGCATTCGCTGCAATTTCACTATTTTTTTGAGTTAGGTACCTTAAAACCAACCCCTAATCTTGCATGTAACCTCGCCGAATTAAAGGCTAAAAACATTGATTTAAGCGTTGTTATTCAATGTAACCCAAGATATGGTGGCTGTTATGGTGTATCCTATAGATTGGCTGAATATACTGGTAAATTTGATTCTCCTGGATACCATGTAATTTTAAATAGTAAATATACCCCATATACGATTTCTCTTAAGTATGGAGGGGTTACTGTTGCTAAGGCGATCGTCGTAATTCCTCACACCTCAAAAGTTAGGATAGTGGCAAACGGTTCATCCCACAAGATATACTTAAACGGCAACCTTGAGATTGATGTTACAGATAGCGGAGAGACAGAGGACGGCTATGTAAAGACAGATGCTGGTTATGTGGGACTTTGTTCATGGTATGGCATACCTATTTTCAGGGATTTTTCTTTGACACTACTCAAAGAGGAAGAGATTAAAAAATGAATAAGATTGGCAAAATTCTATTAATTTTAGCTTGCAGTGGCTTCCTGTATTCTCAATTATTTCCACAAGATGGTACTTTATATGCCGGTACAGATGATAATCCATTTAAAGAAAAACTGTATCCGCAAGGTAAAAAATTTCCGTTCGGTATATGGACAATTCATACTCTCCATGCGATGAAACAGGTTAAAAAAGATGGTTTCAACTTTATTCAGTGTTATAGTCCTGGTGAAGGAACAGAAGAAGAGATAAAACAGTGGCTTGAATGGGCAAAGGATACAGAGCTTTTCGTAATGTTTAATATGGGAGGTTTTAGAAAACAAGCTGTATTTAATGAAGATGGCAGACACATGAAGTCTTTTGCCCGTCGTCTGGAAACCTATAAGAACTACGAACATATAGCCTGGTGGAATTTGCCAGAAGAAAAAAAGATTAATGATGGCTACGAAGGCCCAATGATAAAGGCATATTGTAAATATCTCCATGAAAACGACCCTTTGAAGAGGCCCGTATATATGTATCCTGCTGCTGGGCATGTCGCAGAGAGTATTGTGCCTTACGTAACGTATTTGGACATAATAGGAGGCGGGATATATACAAGCCTCTATAAAAAGGCAAGGCCATGGGTGCTATGGGTGATTCAACAAGAAGTAAAGGCGATAAAAGAGTCAGGTGTATCTAATAGGATGAAGGTGCCTATTGCCTTTTTACAGTTGTCTCCCGGGGACGGGATCCCGCCAACATTTACCGAAATATATTATGATATATATGCAAGTATTATTGCTGGGGCAAAGGGAGTGGTAGCATATTATCTCCATCATAGCAGAGAGGTACTCGGCGCCTATGATGCCTACGCGAAAGCAGCTAAGGAGCTTGCAGGGGAAGCGCCCCTGGGAAGTGCTGTACTCTTCGGAAAGAATTATCCCGGTATTTCAATAAAGATACTTTCTGGACCGGAAATCGTAACTTTTCTCGTCAACAGGAATAGGGAAGAGTTCCAATGTCCTTCCATTAATTTTAGCGCTAAAGAACATGATGGAAGATTTTGGCTAATAGCTGTGAATTCATCTAATGAAAAAGTCGCTGCTGAATTCAGAGGTTTTCCAGGAAGATCAGAAACATTAAAAGTGTCCTTTGAAAAACGCGAAATTACTCTCAAAAACGGAAGTTTCAGGGAAGATTTTGAGCCGCTTGCGGTCCATATTTATTATAAGGAGGGATTAAAATAGTATTATCAGTTCCTGCACTATTGTAAGTAATTCAGTAACTGCTGGATCTGGGGGCGGAATACATGACGAGTACGTCGCAAAAGATGCCACCTATGATAATTGCATCATACCCGAATTTTGCACGCTGTGCGCACAAAATTCGCCCGTAGGGCCGTCGTCACCCCGCAAATGCGGGGTGACAAGGGGTTTCCGCCACAGCGGATCTGCCAAGGCAGAAACCACTTGCGTGGGCGGATAACCCATCGGGTT
>JAUSPI010000202.1 GCA_030655775.1 Syntrophales bacterium | reverse complement strand
GCCGGCAAAGAGATCGAAGATGTAGTCCCGGTTGCGGATCAGCCAATCCTCGGGAAACAGGGTCTCAAACATCCGGTACGCCTGTTCTTCCTGGGTTCCGGATTTATCAAACATTTTCCGGACCACGTCGTCGCTTGGTTGAACGGCTTCTTGACCGCCGCAGTCCGCCGCGTAAAGAACCAGCCGGTTGACTTTTTCCGGATGGCGCAACACCAGTTCCTGGGCGATTTCCGTGCCCATCGACCACCCCAGGACATGGGCCTGTTCAATCCCCAGGGCGCTTATCAATCCCGCCGTGTCGTCAGCGAACTGTTCGATGGTGAACTCACGGATACCGGCGGTTGTTTTTCCCATGCCGCGGTTGTCGAAAACGATGACCTGGTACCTGGCGGAAAGCTCCGTGATGACGGTGGGGTCCCACATATCCATGGTGCCGCTGAACCCCATAATCATGACCAGCGGATACCCTTCGCCGTAGGTCCAATACGCCATCGTGATATCGTCAACCCGTTTCGTATTGTCCGTGGATTCGCATCCGCACACGATTGCCAACGCGAGTAACGGTAGGGATAATCTTTTCTTCATCGATGAATCCTTCTGCGGTAGAAGAAAATGGCATCGGGACGAAACTGTCCGACCCCCACTTTCAATATCACAGTATCAGGGCAAAAATGTTTTAATTTATGGTTTGACCCTGATTCTTATCCAATTGAAATCATGCGTGTCCAAGCCTTCTGGGAAGGGTGCTGTCTGTTTCGGCGAAGCGTTTCATCAGCAAAACCAGCAAATCACGTTTTGTTTCTTTGTATTCGGAACTGTCCCATAAATTATATAGTTGGCACGGGTCATTCTCCAGATCAAAGAGTTCACCGTATGATTCCCCAATATAAGCAGTCAGATGATACCTTTCAGTTATAACTGTACGCTGGCGCATACCCAGGTAGTCTTCGTCATTTTCGGCTATTACCGAATCTTGTACTTTATCTACCACACCTGTAAGAAGAGGAACAAGTGATTTCCCTGGCCACGGCAGCCGTTGCTGTTCAGCTTCAGGAGAGGGGGGCGTGTTTCCCTCCGGAACCTGGACTCCTGCCAATTCCAGTATCGTGGGGGCAAAATCTAAGTGGCTTATGAGTGCTTTTGTGACTTTATTTTTGCCAAATATTTTCGGACAGTACCAAATAGACGGAACCCGCAATACGCCGTCAAGATGTGTTGGTGGCATATTGTGCATCCAATGGTCTCCGAGCATTTGTCCATGGTCAGACATCACCACGATTACGGTATTTTCCATTAATCCGTTGTCTTCTAGTTGACGTAATACGCGTCCGACCATTTCATCCCATTGGGTGATAATACCGTATACAACCCGCTGCGCCGCAATTTCAAGATCGCGTGGAACATTTGTCTTCGCCCGGCGACCGGCAGTAAACAGATTTTCATTGAACATCTTTTTATAGTGAGGTGGCAAGGAATCCAATTCCCCTTCTCTACGGACTAGTTCAGGTATCTTTGCGGATTTATACATGCTATAATAAGGCTCAGAAACAGAAAACGGAGGGTGTGGATCAGGAATAGAGTGCCAAAGAAAGAACGGTTTCCCGGATGCCTTTGCTGATTTGAAAAATTTCTCTGAGCATTCTGTCGCCCATCGCGTATAATGCAATTCAGGCGGCAAGCGGACTGGGTAAGTCTTCTCAGGAATATTCAATATGCCTTGAGGATTAATTTTGATTCCGGCAGGCGGCCGGACAAGATTCATGAAGTCAGGCTCACGTTCTTTAAGCCACCGGCCATAATTGCCTGACCACCATCCACAAAGAACATCCGTTGTTTCAAAACCGTAATATGGCTGGGGCAATTGCTTTATCCTGCCGCTGTCCCATAACGCGATAGCTTCAGGCCACTCTTCAGGAATAAGTTTTTCAAGGTCATAGTTTTTATTGGGCATCCATGGGTTCACGTGGATTTTGCCAATACTGTGTGTTCCGTACCCGGCTTGCGTTAAAGCTTCGGTAATAGTGGGGATATTTCTTTTGAGAGGTATCCCATTGCAGCGAACACCGTGTCCGCGGGGAGTACGCCCGGTAAGCCAAGTCGAACGAGTAGCCATGCACATAGGCTGAACAGTATAACAGCGGTCGAAGCGCACTCCATTTGCCGCGAGTCTGTTGATATTTGGTGTCTGGACTATCGGGTGTCCGGCACAACCCATTAAATCAAATCTAAATTGATCTGCCACCAGACATACAAAATTGAGTTTCTGCTCGCTCATGTCCTGCTTTACTTCGATAATTTTTTTACAGCTTCAGAATAAATTTTATCTATTGCTAATTTTTTTGATTCATCCAATGAAAAAGTGTATTTTGAAAGCAGCTCTTTCTTCCTTGCGGTAATCTCCTTCAAGAGCCGGGAATAGGTTCTATCTTTTAACACCGAATTCTCATTAATGTCAAGTTTCATGGCCAAGTTCTTACCCCGCCCCGGGCGAGGTAAATCAAAAGCCCGGCGTCAATCCTGGCCTTCCTCAAATGCTCGCCGAATGTCTTCGGATTCTCCGGATAATCCTTACGGAATACGGCTTTTGACAGCATCCTCTCAATGTGGTAGGTATTTCTCAATGAAAACGAGTAGTAGTTCTGTCCTGAATGGATGTCCCTGCGGGTATTACGGCGACTCGAAACACAATTTCCGCTGTACGCCGTTGCAGATTCAGAACCCAGGCGAGAGCGCTTCCTGCCCGCAATGCTACGTCCGTCAGCTGACGGATTGCAGGCGGGCGCCCAGGCGAGTAGGATGAAACACGGAAAACGCATCTTAAAAAAAACCGAAATTCACCCGCCTCATTAACTCCTCCTGCCGTCGCAAGGTTGTCTCCGAGCGATCGGATGAACTGCTAAACAGCAAGCGGATCACTTAATTTTGCACGATTGGATGTTTTTGACAGGATTAACAAGATTAACAGGATTGATGGGCAGGGAAAAAGGCAGGCTAAAATTGACAAGAGCATGGAGAGGTTTATCAGAAAATCCTGCAAATCCTGTAAATCTTGTCTAAGATTGCTTGCCTCAAATCCACTTTATCAAGCTGAGTAGTTACTTTTGGAACTGATATGGTGATTCCTTTTACCCGTAAGATGCTGATGGACTGGGGCGGAGCCGACGTGTTTCAGGCCGGCCTGGCCATGTTTGAGAAGGGCCTTGTCCAGGCCGTGACCTATGAGCACCCCATGGTCAAGGGTACGGTCAAGGTCGGCGCAGGAACGCTGGCCTGTCAGTTCACCCTGCGGCCGAAAGGGGGCGCCGAGAACCAGTGCCGCTGTTACAATTGCCGGGAGCGTTCCCTGACCTGCGTTCACATGATCGCCGTCGGCTTGGAACTTCTCC
>JAUSPI010000201.1 GCA_030655775.1 Syntrophales bacterium | reverse complement strand
AAAAGTCCGTTTTCTTCGCTCAGAACCATTTTGTGGATGCTGTTATTGCCCGGCTAAAAATCTAAAACTCGTGCTTATGCACTCAAACAGTTAGATTTTCTTAACGCCGGTCACTACCACCATCTTTTTCCCAAAATGCTTCAATTCGCTCCGAAAAGACTTTTTACGAGACCATCATCTGTATACTTAAAATAAAATAATTCTTCCATTAAATATAATTTTTTTGATAGACTAATTTGGTTAGAATTTTTTTTGACATTTATTCAAAATCAAAGAGGTTCACCATAGCAAAAAATGGAGAAAAGGTTGGTCATAACTGTAGATGGTCCCGCTGGTGCAGGTAAAAGCACCGTGAGTAAAATTCTTGCCAGGAAGCTTTCCTATATTTATCTGGATACCGGTGCTCTTTACAGGGCCTTTGCCTGCAAAGTAGCAGAAGAAGGAATACCTGCTGATGACGAAAAGCGACTTTCAGGCTTGTGTGCAGAAATTAACGTCTCACTGAAAAGTGTTAATAGTGTCATTAGAATCATTGTGGATGATGAAGATGTCACCAAAAAAATCAGGGGTCAGGACATCGGAATGCTTGCTTCGAAGGTTTCCGCTGTCCCCGTTGTCAGAAAGACTCTACTTTCTATACAGAGGAAAACAGGAAAAAATGGGGGGATTGTTGCCGAGGGTAGAGATATGGGGACAGTAGTATTTCCCCATGCCGACTTTAAGTTTTTCCTGAATGCAAGGGTTGAGGAGAGGAGCAGGAGGAGATTCACAGAGCTGGCGGAAAAGGGAGAAAATCCCAATTTTGAAGAGGTTAAAAGAGATTTGATAATTAGAGACCGGCAGGATAGTGAAAGAAAGATAGCTCCCCTTAAACCTTCTAAAGATTCTATCGCTATTGATTCTACAGATATGAGCATTACAGATGTTGTTGAGGAGATGTTGAAAGTTATTAAAGAGAACCCTGTTTTCAGATAAATCTATTGTGGTCACCCGGAAAGGCTATATACATTTCAGGCTGTCACAATTCACTTGATATTTTATAATCCGTGTGTTAGTTGACCTCCGTGTTAGAGGTGTCAGAAAATAGATTAGGGGGAAATGGTTAATGGTTAACGAAAATAACTTAATATCAAATTATGAAGAGCTTTCGAAGGAGGTAGAAACTGAAAATAAGGAGGGGGAACAACCTGTAAAAAAGCAGGGAGATTTGGATTTCAAAGAACTCTTTGAACAGAACATGCAAAACGTTCAAATAGGAGAGGTGGTAACCGGACGGGTCGTACAGATAAATGATGATGTCGTTATGGTTGATGTTGGATGGAAGACAGAAGGGCGTGTTCCCATTGAAGAGTTGAAAGATGATGACGGAAATATCACTGTTGCTGTTGATGATGAAATAGATGTATTTATTGACAGGAGAGGCACGGACGGTGATTTAGTACTTTCCATGGAAAAAGCCGCCAGAATAAAAGTGTGGGATGATATTATCAAGGCTTGTGAGGGAAATGGCACAATGGAAGGTACGGTCTTAGAAAGAGTGAAGGGGGGACTGTCGGTTGATATCGGCATCCAGGCGTTTCTTCCCGGGTCCCAGGTTGATATTCGTCCCGTAAAGAACCTCGATAAATATGTTGGCAAAACTTTTAAGTTTGATGTTCTTAAATATGATAGAAAAAGGAATAATGTCGTATTATCAAAGAGGTCTGTATTAGAAAGGCAAGGGGAAGCGGAAAAAGCCAAAACTCTTGAAACAATGGAAGAGGGTAAAATTGTTGAAGGTGTTGTTAAAAATATTACCGATTATGGATTGTTTGTCGATCTGGGTGGAATAGACGGTCTGTTGCATGTCACAGACATATCATGGGGAAGAATAACGCGTCCATCAACTAATTTTTCCAAAGGTGATAAGATAACTGTAAAGGTTCTGTCCTTCGATAGAGAGAAAGAAAGGGTTACTCTTGGACTGAAACAACTTACGGAAAATCCGTGGGATACTATTACAGAGAAATATCCGATCGGTTCCATAGTAGAAGGGAAAGTTGTAAACATTATGGATTACGGTGCCTTTGTAGAGCTTGAACGAGGCGTGGAAGGCCTTATCCATATTTCCGAGATGTTCTGGACAAGGGAGATTAAACACCCCTCCAAGGTTTTGTCTCCGGGTGCAATTGCGAAAGTAATGGTACTTGATGTGAACCACGAGGATAAAAGAATATCACTCAGCTTGAAGCAAACTTCCGAGAACCCGTGGATAATTCTGAAGGAAAAATATCCTGAAGGGAGTGTTGTAAAGGGAACAGTAAGAAATGTTACAAATTTTGGGATTTTTATTGGAGTTGAAGAGAGTATAGACGGTCTCGTGCATATATCCGACATCTCCTGGAAACATCGCGTAAAACATCCGTCCGAATTTTTCAAAAAGGGGCAAGAAGTAGAAGCGGTAGTTTTGAATATTGATGTAGAAAATGAAAAGTTTTCTCTCGGGATAAAGCAAATTGAAAAAAATCCCTGGGATGAAATTGGTTCAAAGTATACACCGGGTTCCGTAGTTTCCGGAAAGGTTACTAATGTTACGGATTTCGGTATATTCGTCGAAATAGAGGAAGGAATTGAGGGACTGGTTCATATTTCAGAGCTTGGGCAAAAGAGGATAAAATCGTCCTCCGATTTGTTTGCAATCGGAGATGATGTATCGGCCGTTGTTATAAATGTAGACCAGGAAAACAGAAGGATGAGACTAAGCATTAAAGACCAAGAATCATCTTTGAATAAAAATCCTACATCACAATATTTGAATAATAGTAAAAACATCACTTCCAGCTTAGGGAAAGCCCTGTCGGAAATTAATTTCCCGGTTCTTAAAGTCTAAATTAGCTATCAGCTTTCAGCAAAAGCAAGGGGTTGGGCGGGCAAATACGAATGGCTATTTGCCTGCTTTAATTAACTGTTTGCAAGTTTAGGAGGATGGTTAGTCTGCAATGAGAAAGCATCCTGTAATATTCGGATTATTTCTGTTAGTATTAATATTGATTTTATTTTTTATTTTTGTTTACGGAGTTTCTACCTTTACCGGAGACAACAGCTCTTTTTCCCCTAAGAATAAAATTGGTATCGTAACGCTCGAAGGAATCATCAAAGATTCTTCCCCTGTTGTGGATCAACTGGTTAAATATAGTAAAGACGATAGCATCAAAGCGGTAGTTTTGAGGATAGATTCGCCTGGTGGCGGTGTGGTTTCCTCGCAGGAGATATATAAAGCAGTTCTTGCACTGAAGAAAAAGAAGAATGTGGTTGTTTCGATGGGGTCAGTGGCAACTTCGGGAGGATACTATGTTGCCTGTGCCGCTGATAAGGTCGTGGCCAACCCAGGCACAATAACAGGCAATATCGGAGTTATCGTACATTTTTCTAATGTAGAAGAACTTCTCAAGAAAATAGGACTTAAGCCCTCTATCGTTAAAAGTGGCCGATACAAAGATATCGGTTCCCCTCTGAGGGAGATGACCCGCGATGAAAGAAGACTCCTTCAGGAAGTTGTTGATGATATTTACGATCAGTTTCTTGAAGCGGTTTCTTTAAACAGAAAGATATCAAAGGAAAAGGCGGCAAGTATTGCTGACGGAAAGATTTTTACCGGACGGCAGGCGTTGAAGATAGGTCTTGTTGATTTCCTCGGTGATAAAGAATATGCAATCAATCTTGCTGCAAAGCTCTCCGGAATAAAGGGAAAACCCGAGGTGGTGCATCCCAAAGAAAAAAGGTTGAAACTCTGGAAATATATCCTGAAAGAAACGGTTTCTGCCATCGTAGGTGAGTTGAGGAAAGAGTGTAGCGGAATCAGTTATTAGAGGTTAAATCATGACAAAGAGAGACCTGATTGAAAAAGTACAGGAGAGACTGGAGGATTATCCCAAAAAGGATGTAGATTTTGCAGTCAATATTATATTCCAAGCGATGACAGGCGCATTATTAAGAAATGAGAGGATAGACATCAGGGGATTGGGAAATTTTACCGTTAAATCGAGAGATTCCCGGGAAGGAAGAAACCCGAAAACAGGGGCAATAGTTGATGTTCCTTCCAGAAAGGTTCCGTTTTTTAAGGTTGGGAAGGAACTCAGAAAATTAGTAGATTATTAGTAACTACTCAGGTATCCAGTAGTCAGTAGTCAGAATAAAAGCAGTATGTAACGCTGACAAATTACTGATTTCTTCAATTATGAAGCAACATCCTGCACGGCAGAATTTGGGGAACAGACACTACATCATTCGATGTTTAAAGCCTTTTGCTGGACGGTTTTTATTTTTTCTTCTGTCTATTGAATTCTTGCTTCTGACTCCTGAGTAGTTACGATTATTAAAGAAAAGTAATTATCAAAACATCTTCTTATTCATAATCGTAATCCGGCAAGGCAAAATCTTTCAATTGATCTCTTCTTTTTTTGTGCTGTAATTTTCTGAGGGCCTTTGCTTCTATCTGCCTTATTCTTTCTCTTGTTACCCCCATCATCGCACCAACCTCTTCAAGAGTAAAGGGGCCGTGATTGCACACAATCCAAGTGCAATTACAAAATGTTTCGTTCTTCAGCCACCACTCACAGGCTTCATCATGACAGGATTCGGTTATGAATGTGTCCTTCTTTTTGCACTTATACAGGTTTGTCAATTTACCACCTTTTTCTCTTTTATCGAATTTTAGTTAAACTAATCATTTTTACTTTTTTGTCAATAAAAAAGTCTTTTAAAAACAATACAAATTCCAGACTTATTCACAGAAGCTGTTATTAATATGTCAATAAGCCTGTTAAAAAGCAGAGTAAATATAGCTTTCTTAAGCCTTCAGGCCTGATTGCCCCATTTTGCGCCAATGACAAGAACTATAGTCATATCAGGCTGTTATGGCTAAAAGCGTCCGGCGTTTATTTTTATAACTCCCTCCATTGTTTTAATGCGGTTAGATAAATTCCCATGTGAATTGACGACTTACCGACTGGTTCCACCTTTTTCAGCATGGATCGATAAGCTTCGAGCTGTGGTCTGTACAGCTCCTCCTCGCGGGATATAAATTTTTCAAACGACTTACCTTTTGCCGGTCTTGAGGTCTTAAAATCCACTATCCACCAGTTGTTCCCATCAAAGACTGCAAGATCGATAATGCCGGAACGAATGTGCCCTTCTTTCGATGTATCCTCAATAGCCCATTCACTTCGGACTATCGGGTTAGATTTATCGATCAGTCCTGCTATGAAAGGATTGCTAAGTGTGGAATCAACTTCTTCAATTATCTCGGGAGATATGTGGACGGCCAACTCCGCAGGCAGTCCTTCAGCGCAGAGCGCCTTGACGATAGCAGCTTCGGTTGGAATTTTAGCACCGATAATTGAGGTGTGCAGAATCCTGTGAGTTATGATTCCACGCGCTCTACCATCGGCATTATCATCACCCAGATGGGTGAGGTCATCAGTTTTGAGCAATGAAGGACTTTCCACAACGTAAGGCATTCTCTCGGGGGTAAGCGGAAGGGGCTCCGGAAGGATTAAATCAGCATATTCATCTTTAGTGGACAGGGTATCTATTACCGGGTTGACGACAATTGAGATGGTAGTGCCTTTTATTTCGGCGGGATCCTTCCTGTTCAGGCCTTCATGACCCATGACCCAACTCAGCACACTTTTGTCGGGGGCAAAAACAGCCTCATCCTTTGATTTTACGACACCGCCCATGATGAGGGAGTCTCTTGCCCGGGTTGCCGCAACATAAAAGGTACGTTTCGCTTCCCCCCATTCACGTTCTTTCCGGATTTTGTTGAGGAGCCTGTACGTTGCTGTGGGTTCTTCTGTACGGCGATCACGGCCCATGGCAATCAAGTGTTTTTCGCCGGTTCCCGGCATCCTTTCCAGAAGATAGGGAGGTGGCGTTTTGGGGCCGCTGGCAAGCGGTCTCCAGTCCATGAACGGGAGGAATACACAATCGAATTCCAACCCCTTTGCCTTATGAATTGTCATCATCTCAACCGGTGATCGCGATGCGGTAGGATCCACCGGTTCATAGAGGGAATCGAGGGTAACTTCGATACGATTCAGGGTCTCCTGCGGAACTCCTTCCTCAGCATCTTCCAGGATTTCAAAAAAACGGCGGCAATTTGCAACCCCTGCCATGCCGTAAAGATAGGCCGTTATCTTAGGTCCGTCGAGGGTCTCCCAGAACCCTTTGACGACCTTTCCGAGAGGCTCTCTTCCAACCCTCATCATTGCCTGGTCAATAGCCTTTAGGAGGACATCCATTTCGGGATGCGTTTTTGCCGTGAGGTGTATCTTTTTTGCCCAGCTTTCCTCATCCTGCATGGCTGCCTCCTGGAGAATCGTCACATCGAACCAGGACCAGGGCGATCTAAGAAGAGATGCCCAGGCCATATCGTCATGCGGCCTCACCATGAACCGGGCCGTCTGCATAAGGTGCATGATTTCCGGCCTTTCAATGAGACTCAGTCCTTCCTGTACCTGAACGGGGATTCGTTCCTGCTTCAGGGCGGCAAGATATCGGTGAATCCTGTTTCGTGTAAATAAGAGTATGGCGATGGATTTTTTGCCAGACGTTTCATCGAGCGTCTTTTTTACTTTTTTAGCAAGCCACCTCGCCTCATCATCTTTTGCCCTGTCGGTATCTTTATCCGAAAAAAGATTGAGGGATATGACCGTCTCTTTTTTATCATTTCCGGCTGGGATAGATGAATTGAATGGGACTTCATCGGCATCGGAGTCCGGATTGATCATAACTGTGTCGCCAAAAAGTGCGTTCGTCCACTTTATCAATTCTTCCGTGGAACGGAAATTCGTCTTTAACAGATGTGTGTTAAGTGGGAGCTTTTCCTGTCCGGGAAGCGGAATACCGTCTTTGGCCTCGATAAACAACCTCACTTCCGCGTTTCTGAAGGCATAGATGGACTGTTTCGGATCACCAACGATAAAGATCGTCCTGCCGTCATCCGGCGTCCAGCCGCTGCAAAGTCTCTTTATCAATTCCCACTGGTTCCGGTTGGTATCCTGAAACTCGTCAACGAGCAGGTGTCTTATCCTGTGGTCAAGATACAGGTGAAGATCGGTGGGATTTTCTTCATTCAATACTCGGAGTGCCGACTGTTCCAGCCCGATGAAATCGATGATATGCCGTTTTCTGCATATCGCTTCATATTCGCCGATGACCTCCGCCGCAAGGATTATGAAGTCTGAAAGGACGCCGATATCGGCTATGGTGTCGCCCTTTGCCGGGTAGTCTCTTGTATCATGTAAGGCTTTTGTAACATTTTCCGGAAGGCTCTCGATCAGCTCTGCCCAGGCGGTCTTTTTAAAATTGCTGTAAAAGCCGCTCGACGGTCCAAACTGTCTTCTCGGACTCCCGCTTTTAGTAAGTATTCTGTCTGCTAAGACCTGCCAGCGGGGAAGCTCCTCCCAGGATGACCCCGGAAGTGAGGATGGCAGAGTGTTGGTCTCCGCACCTTTGCTGGAGAGGTGTTCTGTGAATTCTCCCCATTTTGCACCGAGATCGTACAATGAAAATTTTTCCAGGAGACCATGGAGGCATCTCTCCATGTAGATCTGCAACCGCTTAGTCAGTATCGGTGGAAGGGAAGCAATCCCATGGGAACGTACTTCCATTATCAGGTCTTGAAACTGATCCCTTGTTCTTATCACCTCTTTCAGCTCTTCTGAGATACCGTCCCAGTAGTTGTTGTGATAAAGGAGACGGTTTTCCAGGGCAGCCCTTTTTATGTCACCCCTGGGAGATGAGAAGAGTCGATTCCGTACACACTGCAGCGCTTCATCAATTAAAATGGGCTGGACTTTTTCATCCATGATTTCGCAGTCGGGTGCAATCCCGGCCTCTAAAGGGGCACGCCGGGCCATATAGAGGCAGAAACCGTGGAATGTCATGATGTTCAGGACATCAGCAGATACAAGCTGTTTATGGCGGCCAAGGGCATTGCCGGCAAGTTTAGTAAGTGTGTCGTCCAGGGAATTCTCGGGAGTTTCATTGTCCCGGGCCATATTCAACGTACGGAGAATACGATCCCGCATCTCTCCTGCAGCCTTCTCGGTAAAGGTAAGGGCTATGATCTCTCCGGGGTGATTCACCTCTCCCAGCAGTTTGAGAAATCTCATGGTCAAGAGCAGGGTCTTGCCGGAACCGGCCGGAGCCTCAACATGGTGGCTGCCAGCCGTGTCGAGGGCAGACAGACGCTCATTTTTGTCGGTAAGATTAGGTGTCATTTTCCATTTCTTTCGGTACAATCCCTCTTTCGCAAAGAGTCATGCAGGAACACTTTTCACAGGCTACCGCCCTGTTCTCTATATTTGATACGGGGTAGGGGTTAGCACTAAAGTCTCCTCTTTCGAGAATTTTTTCTATATCGGCGATTGTCGTTATCCATTCACTCAGCGCCTCTTCGATTCCCTTGATCTGGTGCATTTTTACTGTGGCCGGAGTTTTTATCTGCGCGTACCCCGCCGAAAGGGGCGTTTTCTGTTTGAGATATTCATCGACGACCGAAACGTTTCCCATGCGCAGGGCGAGCAGATAAACAGGAAGCTGCGGGGCTATAAGCCTTTCCAGAATGTCCCTTTGATTCGGATACGTTCCGGTTTTGTAGTCCCAGCAGATAAGGCCTTTATCTTTATGATAATCGATTCTATCTATTCTGCCTTGCATGGGAAAAAACCAGCCGTCACATTTGAGTCCTCTGAAATCGGCCTCCTCGGCAATGCATTCCCACCCCTCTTGGCGATGCCCCGTTTCGGCATCAAGCCAGGAGATAAGCATGCCGGGGGGTGAGTCTTCGAAGAGAAGAAGACGGCGCTCTACCTCCCACTGTGGGAGTTGCACAACATCTTTGAGTACTTGATCAACGCATTCGGTAAGAAGCGAAAGTACTTTTTTCCTGTCCCGTTCCAAATGAAGCCCTTTTTCTCGAACAGCACCGGTAAAGGAGGCCACTATCCTGTGAATCCTGAGACCCCGCTCCATTGGAGAGATAACTGACCTCTTTTCTTCTAAGGGTTTTATCTTCAAGATGCCGTCAATGAGGAACTTGAAAGGACACCTAATGGCCGTTTCTATACCGGTTGCCGAAATCCCCTCAGAAAGTGGCGTTTTCTTTAGTAATGTGTCCTCTGATCTTTTTATGCCGGCAATTTTAGGATCGCCTCCGGAAGCGGCGATTCTCAATCCCTCATAGGCTGATCTTAGCCATGGAGCCCTTATCCATGCGTAACCGGGGTCAGTCCAGATGTTCCGGTATTTTTCCGATTCGTTTTTGGGCCAGAAGGGTGAGGGTGAAAGAGGCTTTGAGTCTTTCTGCTCCGCTCTCGTGAGCGTCACATCCGGTGCACAGGAGATAAGATTTGAAAATGCCTTTAATCCTATTTCGTACGAGGAGGCCGGTGTTCCCCTATGAACAAGCCTCCGCTCAGATGTGTCGAGAAGAGGCATCGGCCTGACGGGCTGGGGTAGCGCCCTGTCGTCCAGTCCGATCACATAGAGTTTGTCAAAATCAAGCCCCCGTGATTCTATAAGCCCCAATATCTGAATACCTGCTTCTTCCGATCCTCTGATCTGGGCAATTTTCCCGATCGCACTATGTGTAAGAAATGAATAGAATTCATGTCCATCCATCGTAACATGGCCGAGGTTACATGACATGTCGTGGACGATTTCCCCGAGGTGCCTTGAATCTATAGTATCCTTCTCATCGGAGATAACGGGAAAGCCGAGGGAAGACCAGAGTTTTTCAACGGCGTTTATCCAATAGGAGGCAGTCTGCCTGCGGGAGAAATTGAGCCTGGTAAATTTGAGAAAACCTTCTGCTTCTTTGCAAAGTATTTTTCCGAGTATTTCCGGATCATCCTTCTTCAGGAAGTCCAATAGGTTATCCATGCCCGACTCAACAAAGCGTGCTCTCCAGATTATATCAGCCCTGGCAATTGCGTGGCGTTTTCCCTGCCAGCATCCGTAATAGGGGGACAGGATGAGGGAGAGGAACAGTTCACGGGACACACCTTCTGTCATTAACCTCAGGGGGATAAGGGCTGCCTTGACCAGCATAGAGTCGATAAGAGATATGCCGAGTGTTATGTTGAACCACGAGGTTCCCTTCGGCGGGCTTGCCCCCATCAATTCCTTCAGGCTTCGCTCAATCATGATTGAATAAGCGTTCAGGTCGGGCACAACCACCCCTATTCGATGGAGCGGTATTGACCTTGCATCCTCAATCAGACGATGAGCAAGATAGATGACTTCCTGCTCAGGAGAGGGGAGTGTAATCGCTTCGAGATACTCCGGTCTTCTTCCGGAGTTTCCCCCGTACTCAACATCGGCCATGTTTTCGAGGAGATTAAAGAGGTCCCCTTCTATCGGGGCAGGGGATTCAAAACCGAGGAAAGATATCCTGTCAGGACAGGTAATTATGTTTTCTGCGATGGCCTTTCCCACATAAGAGGGGAGTTCCGATGGGTGAAAAAAATCCTTGCCATCGAGGGTTTTTTTGAAAGCTCTGCTGATCGTTCTTCGCCATTCAACAAGCGGTGTAGAGGGCGGGCCGGATGCAGGATTAATCTTACAACGAATCATAGTGCCGTAGTTTTCATCGAGCAGCCGATAGAGATTGAAATCTTTATCAAGTGGAACGGGTGGTGGGATTTTCTCCGCTAATTCCTTCCAGAGATTTATCCTGTAAAGTTCCGATGCAGGTATCTTCTCAGGCCATGATTCGAACCATATCCGGGTCAGCCAGTCTTCGAGCTTTACTGCGTTTAAAGGCCGCCATCCTTGCATCCCCTTTTGTATGCACTCTGTACGGAATCGGTGGCGCAGCCTGCGGGCAAGCCTCCCGGTGGAAGTTAGATTTAGACGGCCATGAATCATACAGGCTATTTTCCTTAATCAGACAGGATTGAAATCTCTCATGTCGTGGTTAGAGTAAGCTATTACGTACTCTTATTTCTTTACCAGTTAAACTTTGGTTCTTCTCCCGATTAGTTGATGCAAAGGGTTCGAGGATTCAAGGATTCAAGGGGTCAAGTGCTTTCTTTCTAACGATTTAATAAGCGCTTTGAGCATCCTCTCAACCTCTCCTATCCCCTCCTGGAGTATTTTTAATTTACCAGTCTCAATATAACCCAGGTCCCCAGAAAGTAATATCTGGGTCTCTAACTCACAATTTGAACCATAAGCTATGTATAAAAACCGAATATATTCCGGGGTTGTTTTTCTTCCATATCCTTCTGCTATGTTACTAAAAACAGAGACTGCTGCCCTCCTTATTTGCGATGTAAGGCCGTATCTTTATTCTTTAGGGAATCCTTTTGTTATTCTGTAAATTTCTAAACAAAGCTGATAGG
>JAUSPI010000200.1 GCA_030655775.1 Syntrophales bacterium | reverse complement strand
AGTTAAGAGTGTAAAGTGAACTAAAGTGAGCTAAAGTGCCTAAAGTTAAAGAATGCGCTTTCAGCGCAGCCTGTTTCTAATTTGACCGCGCCGAAGGCGTGTACATTAACTTTAGCTCACTTTAGGCACTTCAAACTTTAGGCACTTTTGGGGTTGCGGCTTTGCCGCTTTAGAAGAATATATGGCTGAAAATAGACTAAATAAAGGCTGGGAGCCGAAGATCGTTGCTTTTTGCTGTAACTGGTGCACCTATGCCGGGGCTGACCTGGCAGGCATAAGCCGTATACAGTATCCCCCGAGTGTGAGAATAGTGAGAGTTCCGTGTACGGGGAGGATAAATCCCTTTTATATTGTCAAGGCTCTTCAGGAAGGGGCGGACGGTGTGCTTGTGTCCGGTTGTCACCCGGGAGAATGCCACTACCTGACAGGAAATTTGTCTGCCAAGAGGAAATTTGCCATGTTGAAGAATTTTCTTTCATACATCGGTATAGAACCTGACAGGACTGTATTTACATGGGTTTCTGCATCTGAGGGGGAGAGATTTGCCCGGGTTGTCCAAGGGGTGACGGATGCCGTTAAGGTGCTCGGTCCCATGGATAAACTGGCAAAAAGGATATAATGACAATTTACAGTGACCAGTGGTCATGGATCAGTCAAAGACGACTGTGTCGGGCGACGCCCGACCTGCCACGGGAGTAGGACAGGCGTCCACCGACCACCAGGGTAGGACAGGCGTCCTCGCCTGTCTATAAGGGTAAAAACGAACGGGGAATCAGAAGTAGTGGAAAGTATAGAAAAGAAACTGCGGGAAGAAGCAAAAAGACTGTTGGCTGAGAAAAAAGTTGACGTCATTGTGGGGTATGAAAAAGGGACCCTTCCTCTATGTTCCACACCCTGCTTTATATCAAATTCCGAGGATACAGACAGGCTCGTCTGGGATTTCTTCTGCAGGCAGAATTTAGCCAAGTATGTTCACGATTTACTTTTTCAGCATAAGGAATCACAAAGGAATGTCAAACCTGAGGAAAAAACAAAAAAGGTCATAGGAGTTGTTGCAAGAGGGTGCACTTCCAGATCCCTGATAATACATCTTCAGGAAAGACAGTATCACAGGGATGATGTGGTGATTATCGGTGTTCCCTGCACAGGGTATGTAGCCCAGGAAAAGATCGCCGATAGGGCAGGTGGCGAGGAGATACGTGAAGGGAGAGTTGAAGGGGATAAGGTCGTGGTTAAAACGGTAAGTGGCGTTAAAGATATTCCTCTAAGAGATGTTATTGCCGACAATTGCCTTACGTGCCGTTTCAATAATCCGGTTATATCAGATATTATGACAGCCACTGACGCCCAGCCTATGAGTCCCGATCAGGAATACGTTCAGGTTGATGAATTTGGGAAACGGCCCCTTGAAGAACGCTGGGCCTATTTTACAGGTGAAATGAGCAGATGTATACGTTGTTATGCCTGCCGTAACGTTTGCCCTTCCTGCTACTGTAAAGTTTGTTTTGTTGAACAGAGCCAGCCCAGATGGGTCGGAATCGGTATAGACGAAACGGACACGCAGGTGTTTCAAATAATGAGAATGTTTCATATGGCAGGACGTTGTGTTGATTGCGGCGCCTGTGTCGAAGTATGTCCCATGGGTGTGGATTTGAGAAGGTTTTTGAAAAAGCTGGATAAGGATGGGTTTGAACTGTTTAACCACAGGGTGGGAGCTGTGCTTGATGAACCCCCCCCTCTTGCCACTTTCAGGGATACGGATAAAGACGAGTTTATATTTGAGCCTGAGTAAAAAAATGGCGGAGAAGAGATGGAGACTTTTTTAGATAAGGTCAATGAAAGGATAGGAAACGTTCCTATACAGAGATGCTATCATTGCCGAAAGTGTACGGCAGGGTGTCCTGTAACCTTTGCAATGGATTACAATATAGATACAATCATAAAGATGATTCAGATGGGCAAAGAAGACGAGGTACTAAACAGTTCTACTATCTGGTTATGTGCTTCCTGTGAGACCTGTATTACACGCTGTCCCAATGAGGTTGACATAGCCAGGATGATGGATGTCTTAAGAGAGATGGCAATAGAATCAGGAGTAAGGATTAAAGAAAAGAATATACTGAAATTCCATGAGGCTTTTCTCTCAAGTGTAAAGATGGGTGGACGTATAAATGAGCCTCTTATGATTGTTGATTATAAGTTAAAGTCGGGTGATTACTTTTCTGATATGGCGATGGGTATAAGTATGTTTATGAAAGGCAAGCTTACTCTTTTCTCTCCGAGAACAAAAGACATGAAATCGGTAAAAAAGATATTTGAGGAAACGAAAAAATAGCTGACCTGTTTGAGCTCGAAGAATCATATTTTTCAAAGCTCTCAAGGAGGATATAGTTGAAAGTCTCGTATTATCCAGGATGTTCGCTTCATGCTACAGCAAAAGAATATGATCAATCGGTTAGAGCTGTGAGTGGGGCCTTGGGGATCGAGCTTAAGGAAATCGAAGACTGGTCTTGCTGCGGCGCCTCTTCTGCACACATGACCAATTTTAAATTATCCGTTGCCCTTCCTGCCAGAAATCTCGTCTCTGCAGAAAAGGATGGGCTGAATATGATGATGGTTCCCTGTGCGGCTTGCTTTAACCGTTTTAAAACGGCGCAATTTTATCTCAAAAGAGATGAAAAGTTGAGAATTGAAACGGAAAATATCGTGGGTGAGGAATACAAGGGAAGCATTGAGGTAAAGAATCCTGTAGATTTCATTTTTAATGAAATTGGCCTCGACACCCTCAATAAAAAGGTGACGAGAAAGTTGTCAGGCCTTAAACCGGTCTCTTATTACGGGTGCCTGTTGCTTAGACCCCCGGAGATCTGTGAGTTTGACAACTACGAGAATCCGTACATGATGGATGCGATTATGAAAATCCTTGGTGCCGAATCGCGCCCCTGGTCCTATAAGACGGATTGCTGCGGGGGAAGTCTTACCCTGGGCAAGACTGAAATAGTTGTTCACCTGGTAGATAAGTTGATGAGGATGGCGAAAGAAGCGGGTGCCAATTGTCTGGTTACTGCCTGTCCGATCTGCATGGCAAATTTGGATATGAGGGCCAGCGAGGGCATGAGGCTTCCGGCATTTTACTTTACGGAACTAATTGCCTTAGCAATGGGTGTAGGGGGACCGGATAAATGGTTCAAGATGCACAATGTTGATCCGAGACCCCTGCTTGACTCTCTGGGTCTTATATGAAAGTGCCTAAAGTTGATGAACTCGTAAAAAATGATAAACTGCACAATTTGTCATGCTGAACTTGTTTCAGCATCTAATTATCTCAGTAAGTTAGAGACCCTGAAATAAATTCAGGGTGACAAAGAAAGACTTTTTACGAGTACATCAAAGTTTAAAGTGATCTAAAGTGCCTAAAGTTAAGGATTTTAGTTAATTACATATAACCAAAAGCGAATTTACTAAGGGAATGTATGGAAAAAAGGCTAATAAAGAAAGAAATGCTTTACGATGTTATAAAAAGAATTTCTGAAGAAATATTGGTTTATGCACCGGTTAGGGAAGGAAAAGATGTTCTTTTCAGGGTTTTGGAAGAGGGGATGGAACTTTTAGTAGACTATCCCAATTCTAAAAATGCCCCCAAAAATATTTTCTTTCCTCATACTGAGGCAATGATGAGATATGCCAGAACCGACAGGGGAATGGAGATTTCGGGAAGCGGTGAGGAAGCAAAAGAGGCCGTGCTCTTTGGGGTTCGTCCCTGTGATGCCTTGAGTTTTGTCCTCCTGGATATGGTTTTTGACCAGAAGGAGTACAGGGATACCTACTATATTGACAAGAGGGGGAAAACAACGATCATCTCGCTCGCCTGCGTGCATCCCCCCTATACGACCTGTTTCTGCACATCGGTGGGGGGACATCCCATGTCTTCAGAAGGAAGCGATATACTGTTGACAGATCTCGGTGATACTTATTTTATCGAATTCCTGACCCCTAAGGGAGAAAAGCTTCTTGAAAAGTTTGGGAACCTTTCCGAGATTGATGACACAGTGGATTCAATAAAGAAGAAACTTTCCGATAACTCTGAAAAAAAGATTAAATCCCATATTCCGGCGAAGGAGAGCAAGGCCTGGCTGGATGACAATTTTGAACACCCATTCTGGGATACGATCCACCAACGGTGCCTTGCCTGTGGAACCTGTACCTATCTCTGTCCGACCTGTCACTGTTTCGATATCAGTGATGAGAACAAGGGTAATCGTGGAAGGCGGATAAGATCCTGGGACTCGTGTATGTACTGGTTATTTACCCATGAAGCGTCCGGCCACAATCCAAGACCGTCGCAGAAGGAGAGATGGAGACAGCGGGTGATGCACAAGTTTAAGTACTATGTGGACAATTTTAATGCTATTTCCTGTGTCGGTTGCGGCAGGTGTGTGAGGGATTGCCCCGTTAATATAGATATAAGGAAGATAGTTGAGGACATATCTAAATTGAAAGCTCTGAAACTATAAATCGTCTTTCTCTTGGGAGATAGTAATGCTGAATCCATATATGCCGATTCCTGTTGATGTGGAAAAGATCATAACGGAGGTGGACACGAAGGATATTAAGACGTTCCGTGTGGTTTTCGTCCATGAAGACGAAAAAGAACGCTTCAAGTATCTACCGGGACAGTTTGCTGAGCTTTCTATTTTCGGCAAGGGGGAATCCCCGATCGGTATTGCATCGTCACCGACCCAGCCGGACTATCTTGAGTTTACAATTCAGAAGGCAGGTGTTGTTACCTCCGCGCTCCATAATCTTGATGAGGGTAGCCGGATCGGTCTCAGAGGTCCCCTGGGCAATTCGTGGCCTATTGACTATCTTGAGGGGAAAAACATTGTTGTGGTTGGCGGCGGGTTTGCCTTTACCACTCTCAGGTCTCTGACTAACTATATGATTCATGATAATAACAGGTCACGGTTCGGGGATATCACCGTTGTTTATGGGGCAAGAAGCCCTGGTCTTTTGATGTACAAAGATGAACTTTCCGCCTGGGAAAAGAGGGAAGATATTAACATGTATGTTACGGTGGATAAAGGAGATGAGACCTGGAAGGGAAGGGAAGGGTTTGTCCCCACGGTCTGTAAGGAAGTAGGGCCGAGCTCTGAAAATGCCGTGACCCTGATATGTGGGCCACCAATTATGATCCGTTTTACACTGCCGGTATTTTTTGAATTAGGTTTTTCCAGAGAAAATATCATTACTTCTCTTGAGATGAGAATGAAGTGCGGGATCGGGAAATGTGGACGATGTAATGTTGGCAGTAAGTATGTCTGTAAGGATGGCCCCGTCTTTTTGCTGGCTGAACTCGATGAACTTACGAAGGAGTATTAGAGTCTTTATTCACAACAACTGCGTTTTTTGCGCAGATGTTGGTACCAGTTCAAGCAGCAAGATTTAGTTAAGAGTGTAAAGTGAACTAAAGTGAGCTAAAGTGCCTAAAGTTTAAAAATGCACTTTCAGCGCAGCCCGTTTCGAATTTGACCGCGCCGAAGGCGTGTACATTAACTTTAGCTCACTTTAGGCACTTCAAACTTTAGGCACTTTTGGGGACGTGTTTTTTATGAATTTTGGAGGAATACTTTCTGGTTTTTCTTCTTTTGAAGATTCAAAGTTTGTCGTGGTGCCTATTCCATACGACCTGACCTCAACCTATCAGTCTGGATCAAGGAGGGGACCGGCGGCCATACTGGACGCTTCCAGTAACATGGAACTCTATGATGAAGAACTCTGCAGGGAAACCTATCTTGAAGGAATTCACACCCTACCACCTGTAGAAACGGACGCCCGTGGACCGGAAAGAATGATCGAAACGGTACATGAAAGGATAAGTTACATTCTGTCCTTTGATAAGATACCGGCCATACTGGGAGGAGAACACAGCATTTCATTCGGAGCCGTCAGGGCAATGAAGGGGAAATACCCCTCGATTTCGGTGCTCCAGCTTGATGCTCATGCGGATATGAGAGATACCTATCAGGACAGCCCCTACAGTCACGCATCCGTAGGCCGCAGAATATCCGAGTTGTGTCCTCTTGTCCAGGCAGGTGTGCGAAGCTTCAGCAAGGAAGAGGCTGTCTTCTTAGCTAAAAGTGATGTAAAGACGTTTCCGGTGGGTTTTATACATGAAAATCCTGAATGGGTAAAACGGGTCTGTGAAAACCTGTCGGGTGATATTTATGTAACAGTTGATCTTGACGTACTTGACCCCTCTGTAATGCCGGCAACCGGCACACCTGAACCAGGAGGTATTTACTGGAATGACCTCCTGAGACTGATTAAAGAGGTATCCGGCAGATGCAAGATCCGAGGATTTGATATAGTTGAACTTACACCCATTCCCGGAATGGTTGCACCTGATTTTTTAGCGGCAAAACTCGCATATAGAATAATGGGTTATATAGCAGAAGGAGTTGAAAATTGAAAATATTCGTTCCCAAAAAGATGTTTTTTACAAAAGGTGTTGGTCATCATAAGGAAGAACTCCACTCTTTTGAGCTGGCACTCAGGAGTGCCGGTATAGAAAAATACAACCTGGTTAAAGTATCGAGCATATTCCCGCCAGGTTGTAAGATGATCTCGAAAGCTCAAGGCTTAAAAGAGCTAATCCCCGGGGCCATAACTTACTGTGTTATGAGTCGCTGCTCCAGTAATGAACCGAGAAGGCTTTTAGCTGCTTCAGTGGGTTGCGCTATTCCGGCTGACAAATCGGCGTATGGATATATCAGCGAATATCATGCCTTCGGACGGAAAGGAACAGAGGTGGGGGATTATTCGGAAGATCTGGCAGCCGCTATGCTGGCATCCACCCTGGGAATAGATTTCGATGTAGATGAAAGCTGGGACGAAAAGAGGGAGATATTCAAAATAAGCGGCAAGATTGTAAGGACACTTGATATCACCCAATCGAGTATCGTAAAGGACGGCGGACATACCACGGTACTGGCAGCCGCAGTATTCGTTTTTTAGGGTTTATGAAAAAGGTGGTGGTGGAACATATTCTTTGACTATCTGAGAGAGTCGCACACATACAGTATCACCCCTTTTTTAGGTTTTGTTGTTTTTGTATGTCTTGTGCTGATTTCCCTTTTAAAAGGCAGAAAAAACCCGGCAAATATCTTATTTGCAGGTATCTGTTTTTTAGTAGCAGTAATTAACATTGATGTTGCCTTAGTTTCCGTTATATCAAATAAAGCCCTTGCACTTAAAATAGACAGGTTATCCTATCTGTTTTTAGTATTTATTCTACCGGTATACATCCAATTTGTTCACTCATTCCTCGGAATTTCCCGGAGAAAATGGCTTGTATATACTGCCTGTTTTTTAAGTTTAATATTTCTCTTTTTTACCCAGACAGACCTTTTTATAAGCGGATTTAATGAATATTCTTTCGGAACAATCGCCAGAGCCGGCCCGGTTTATCACCTCTTTTCACTTGTCGCCATCTCAACCGTATTATACTGCATTCTAACCCTCTTTATGGGCATGAAGAGAGCGAGCAATAATCAGCAGAAAAACAGGATAAAATATGTACTTGCCGGTATGGGCTTGAGCACCATTCTCATTTCATTAAATTATCTTCCCGTCAGCGGTTTCAATGTTTATCCGATGGGCAACTTCAGCTTCATTCCTGCAATTATCTTAGCCTTTGGAGTGCTTAAATACGACCTTCTCGACATCGGTACCGTAATAAGAAAGGGAACTATATATTTTTCCCTGACTGCCATCCTGACGGTAATCTACATATTCATGATATACCTGTTCAACGTATTATTTATGTGGTCCGGGTATAGCAACCCTGTTGTGCTCTCTTTTTCCCTCGCTTTATTGATAGTCCTGTTGTTCAACCCAATAAAAATAAAGGTTCAGGAATGTATTGATAAACTCTTCTTCAGGGGGAAATATGATTATCAAAAAACACTCAAAGAAATAAGCTGGAAAATGACTTCTCTGCTGAAATTTGATGAAATTACAAACCTTCTGCTGGACTCTATTTCGGAGGCATTGCAGGTAAGTCACGTAACGCTCCTGATATATAATGATGAAAAAGGTTTTTTCCATTCATACTCGTATCAGAGCAAGCTGCCCGACGGTGTAGAGAAAAACCATCCGATAGTTAAATTTCTTGAGAAAAACAGGAGTTCCTTGAATCAGGTCGTCGTTGACAAGGTTTCTATTCCCGAAGAAGACAGAAATTCAATCGTCAATATCTTTAATACATTTAAAGCGTCTCTTGTTATCCCCATGATTTCAAGGGAAAAACTGACGGGAATGATATTACTGGGAGAGAAAAAATCGGAGGAACTGTTTGTTCATGAAGATCTGGAACTATTAGCAACCGTTGCAAATCAAAGTGCAATCGCTATAGAGAATGCAAGGAACTATGAGAAGCTTGAGAACCTGAATGTTGAGCTGGAAAGGAAGGTTGAAAAGAGAACGGCAGCCCTTCAACGTACCCTGGAAGAAAAAGACAAAACACAAAAGCAACTCATTCAGTCGGAAAGCCTCGCGGCCATTGGGCAGCTTGTTGCGGGAACAGCACATGAACTGAACAATCCACTATCGAGCGCTTCAAGCCTTCTCCAAACAAGTATAGAATCTATGGAAAAACCGGACGAAAAGGACGATGATGAAAGTGAAATAATAGATGATCTTAAATTTAGCCTGAAGGAGTTAGGAAGGGCAAGGGATATAGTAAAAAGTCTACTCGATCTCTCCCGACAGACACAGACGTACGTTGAACCGGTGAATATCAACGTGGTGATAGATGATGCATTGAGGGTTCTACACAACCAATATAAATACATCAGTGTAAGCATTGAAAAAGATTACGACGGAACCCTGCCCGAGATTGAAGGCAACTTTGCAAACCTGGGACAGGTCTTCATTAATATTATAAAAAATGCCATTCAGGCACTGCCCGAAGGTAAAGGCAAAATATCATTAAATACACGTTACAAAAAAGAGACGAATAGCGTAATAGCAGAATGCCATGACACTGGAAATGGAATTCCCCCCGAAACAATCAAGGATATCTTCAAGCCGTTTTTCACGACCAAAGGGGTAGGTGAAGGTACGGGCTTAGGTCTGTATATATCTCATGAAATCATAAAGAAGCACGGGGGAGATATTTATATCAAAAGCGAAACAGGTATGGGATCCACTGTTACAATAGTGCTTCCCTGTAAGAGGAGAGAAAAATGACAGGGTTATTGATAGTAGATGATGAAGAGGGGGTCAGGAGAGCCCTGAAGAAAGTTCTCGCAAAAGATGGTTACAAAATCCTCCTGGCGGAGAATGGCATGGAAGCTATCAATATCGTCCGGGATAACTGGCGGGATATAGAAACGGTAATATCAGATTTTAAGATGCCCGGCATTGATGGTCTCGAAACATTGATTGAAATAGGCAGTATTAGCCCCGAAATCACCAGAATTATGCTTACGGGATATGCAACAATGGAAAGTGCCATCCATTCGGTCAATGCAGGTATAGACGGATTTTTAACCAAACCCTTTGAAAACATCGAATTAAGAGCAAAAGTCAGAGAATACAATATCAAAAAGAGGTTAAAGCAGTTTGTATCAGAACAGATACTTACCGAACTGCAGAAGGAAGGAAAGAATATAGTTCCGAGAAAGCAAAGGGTCAGTATACTCTTCAGTGACATTCGCGGTTTTACAGAAATATCCGAAAAGCTGAGCCCGCAGGAACTTTCCGATATGCTCAATTCCCGTTACTTCTCACCCCTTGACAATATTATTTTTGAATATAATGGCACCCTGGATAAACACATCGGAGACGGTATCATGGGAATATTCGGAGCACCGATATCCTATGATGACGATGCGCTAAGAGCAGTGATGTGTGCTATAAGGATGAGAGAAGAAATGGCCAAAATCAACAAAAACCTTTCAAAGATTGATAAGGAAATTTCTATCGGAATCGGGATAAGCACTGGCGAGGTAATGGCCGGGATATTTGGATCACCAAGGAAAAAAGAATATACTGTTTTGGGATCTTCAGTCAACCTGGCAGCAAGGCTTGAGCGCCATGCCAAAAAAGATCAAATACTGATATGTGATGAGACCTACAAAGAAGTTCAGGATTCTGTAAAGGTAGAAAGTATGGACACTTTCCACATAAAGGGCATAGAAAGAAGAATAAATGTTTTCGAAGTAATAGAGAAATTATAGAAAAACTCTTGACATTTAAAAGGTATTGATTTAGTAACTTGTTCTTCAAATAGGTAAATGGCGCGGGGTGGAGCAGTCTGGTAGCTCGTTGGGCTCATAACCCAAAGGTCGCTGGTTCGAATCCGGCCCCCGCTACCAAACAATAAAAAGGGGTTACGAGAAAATCGTAACCCCTTTTGTTTTGCTTGTTTTGTCTTACCCCACGCTATACCCCACATTACGCATTGAATTCGGTCGTTTCCTGGTTTTTCCAACCTCTGCCAGTATATTTTTCTCATTTACTTTCATTGTTAAACGACCTTTCAACGTTTGCTGAAAATGGATCCATTAGTAAAAATCAGGAATGTGGATTTCTCCCAGCACGAGCCAGCATTCGGACACAGACCTGATAATCCTCTTCGACATTAACCAGGGCCTCTTCGGTGAGGTTGTCAGGATTGAGACCGCCTTTTTCATAGAGTAGCTTCCCCTGTTCATAGTGACCTGCCCGCTTGCAGTGCCGTATCCTCGCGGGCAGTTTCGGCGGCGTCCGCCACGGCAAGCTGTATTAATTCTTTGTGTTGATTTCAGTAATAATACTATTAAATGACTATCTGACCTTAGTGTAATTAAGAAAATTATTGTTGACGTCACCTACTTATCAACGCCCTTGACTGTACCGAGAGATTACCCATTATTTAGGTGAGTGGCGCAGGGGAACTACCCCCCTGCGCTCTCTCAGAACTGGACGTGACAGTCTCCCGTCATCCAGCTCCTATTGTCCAGCCTTG
>JAUSPI010000199.1 GCA_030655775.1 Syntrophales bacterium | reverse complement strand
CAAGACGGTTCGTATCTCACAGAGTTATTACTTGAAAAAGGCTACATCGTCCACGGCATCATCCGCCGAAGCAGTTCATTCAACACCGGCAGAATAGACCACTTGTTTAATGATAGGGAAGTTTACGGTAAAAAACTTTTCCTGCATTATGGTGATCTAACGGATTCGAGTAATCTGAATCGTTTATTAGAAAAAACAGAACCAGATGAGATATATAACCTTGGCGCTCAATCCCATGTTCAGGTATCATTTGAAGTTCCGGAATATACAGCCGAGGTTGATGGAGTTGGGGTACTACGATTTCTCGATGCCATAAAAGAAGTAGGCCTAAACACAAAATTTTACCAGGCATCCACCAGTGAACTCTATGGCAAAGTCCAGGAAATCCCGCAAACTGAGAATACTCCTTTTTACCCCCGCTCGCCTTATGGAGTCGCCAAACTCTATGCCTATTGGATAATCAAAAATTATCGGGAAGCCTATAATTTATTTGCATGTAACGGAATCCTCTTCAATCACGAATCACCGCGCAGAGGCGAAACTTTTGTAACCCGTAAAATTACCCGCGCCGCCGCCCGAATCAAAGCCGGATTGCAGGATAAACTTTCACTTGGCAACCTTGACGCCAAACGCGATTGGGGCTTTGCCCCGGAATTTGTGGAAGCCATGTGGCTGATGATGCAACAAGAAGAACCAGACGATTTTGTTGTCGCCACAGGTGAAACACATACTGTCCGTGATTTTTGTGAAATTGCCTTTGCTGAACTTGATATGAGTATTGAATGGCAGGGTGAAGGTGTCAATGAAAAAGGAATGGATCAGCAGACAGGCAAAACGCTGATTGAAATCAATCCTCGCTATTTTCGTCCAACGGAAGTTGATCTTTTAATTGGTGATTATTCCAAAGCAAAAGAAAAACTCGGCTGGCAACCAAAGGTAAAGTTTGCAGAATTAGCCAGAATGATGGCCAAAAGCGACTACGAAAAAGTGTTGAAAAGAGGATTCTGAACTACTAATTATCTCAAAGAGACTCCTGCGGAGCGCTAATTTCACTAAAAATATGTATAATAAAAACAATTCGCGTAAATCCGTGTAATTCGTAGTTATGAAACTATTAGAGTAATCCGTGTAATTCGTAGTTTAAAAATGGAAAATTTGGTATTCAAAGAAGAGAGTTACAAAATTATCGGCGCCTGTATGGAGGTGCATAAAGTGCTCGGTCCCGGCTTTTTAGAAGCCGTCTACCAGGAAGCGTTGGCCATTGAATTCAGACATCAGGGAATTCCCTTCGAACAAGAAAAAGAATTAACAATTACTTTCAAAGGTATTGAACTTGAAAAAAAGGGTTCTTTCTCATTTCAAGTGGGTAGAGTAAAATAGAGGAAAAAGGAAGGAGCCCTCAATGGAAGTTTTAGAATCATTATTCAGCAAGGCACTCAAGTTGGAATCTCCGTGGGAAATAACAAAGATAGAGTTTTTAGAGAAAGAAGGAAGGATAAATATCTTCCTTGATTTTCCGAAGGGGAGTGTTTTTCCATGTCCGAAGTGCAAGAAAGAAGTAAAAGCCTATGATACGACAGAGAAGCAATGGCGGCATATGAACTTTTTCCAATATGCATGTTATTTGGTTGTAAGGGTTCCGAGGACAGAATGTAAAGAAGACGGGATACTTCAGATTGAAGTTCCGTGGGCACGAAGCGATGCCGATTTTACCTTTCTCTTTGAATCATTTGCCATGACACTATGCCGTGAGATGCCGGTAAACAGGGTATCCCAGATAATCAAAGTGGATGACAACAAACTCTGGAGGATGATGAGCTACTATCCGGCAGTTGCCGGACGGAAATTAGAGGATTACTCTGGAGTGACTAAAATAGGGATCGATGAGACATCTAAAAGTAAAGGACATGACTATGTCTCCCCCGCCTGACCTTGTCTTTCGGGCAGGCTGTTTGTAGATTTGGATGATAAGAAAACGATCTTTGTTGCAGAGGGCAAGGGATCTGAGACCACTTCTGAATTCAAGGAAGACCTCATGGATCATGGAGGCAAGCCTCTCGATATAACGGATATGAGCATAGACATGTCTCCGGCGTTTATCAAAGGCGTAGAAGAGAACTTTCCCCAGGCGGAGATCACCTTTGATAAATTTCACATCATGAAGATAATCAACAACGCTGTAGATGAAGTGAGAAAGGCGGAAGTAAAGGAGCAAGAGATATTACGAGGACAGAAGTATCTATTTTTAAAGAACAGAGCCAACTTAACGGAATTGCAGAAGGAGAGTTTAAAGGCAATAGAGTCTATGTCGAGGTTAAACTTAAAGACGGTAAGGGCATATCATATTCGTGAGAATTTTCAGGAAATCTACAAGGAGAAGACACGAGAGAACTTTGAGAAGTCGTTAAAGAAATGGTATTTCTGGGCGACACATAGCCGAATTGAAGCAATAAAGGAAGCAGCGAAGACGATAAAGCGTCATTGGTCTGGAGTGCTGCGCTGGTATGACAGCAAGTTAAGTAATGGCATATTAGAAGGGCTCAACAGTTTGGTGCAGGCAGCAAAGGCAAAGGCAAGAGGTTATAGGACATTTAAAAACCTCAGAACAATAATCTATATGCTTACAGGGAAGTTGGACTATAGCAAAGTTGGGTTACCCACTTGAAATGAGAAAGAACCATTTTTCCTTTATCAAATTCCTTAAGTAATCTATAAATGATAAACATCACATGAAAATTCAAAACATATCTACCTCTTTCTGATTTCTATTTCGATGGAATTTGTTAAATTTGGTTTCGATTATTTTGAAAGGAAAACCAATGAAATCCGCAACTGCCGCCCCAGGA
>JAUSPI010000198.1 GCA_030655775.1 Syntrophales bacterium | reverse complement strand
AGGGTCTTAAAGGTGAAGAGATTATTCTGGAAGCAAGGATCATAGGTGTGGCTGATGTCGTTGAGGCAATGGCTTCTCACCGGCCTTACCGGCCGGCCCTGGGAATAGAAGAGGCGTTGGAGGAAATATCACAGAACAAAGATATTCTTTATGATTCTCAGGTGGTAGATGTCTGCCTGAAACTCTTTACTGAAAAAGGATTTACATTCGATGAGGCATAAGCCACCACCGAACAGGCCCGGTGGCTTCAATGGCCTATCAAGTCCGGCTAATTGTTCGCGGTGCTGTTGGACAAATCAATAAAATCTTATCAGGAGGAAGCAAGTATGACTAAGGCAGAATTTGTAGGGAAAATAGCGGAGAAGTCAGGAATCAGCAAAAGTGAGGCGGCGAAGGTTCTCGACACCGTCACAGATGAATTGACCGAATTGTTGTCTAATGGTGAAAAGGTAACTTTCCCCGGCTTCGGCACTTTCGCGGTAAAAGAAAGGGCGGAAAGGAAAGGCAGAAACCCTCAGACAGGAGATGAGATAACCATCCCCGCCCGTAAGGTTGCTCAGTTCAAACCGGGTTCAGCGCTGAAAGAAGCGGTTAAATAGTCTTCTGACAATTTGAGGAAGCCGCGCCGTAACAAAAACGCCTTTTCCTTTCCAAATTCATACATTCCATCACAATCCAATCCAGACAGGATAGCAGTGGAATACAGCCCGCCAATCTTTACAAATAAGAAAAGCCCTGGCGAGCAGGGCTTTTCCGTAATTGACTTGGCGTCCCCACGGGGAGTCGAACCCCGGCTACCGGCGTGAAAGGCCGGTGTCCTAGGCCACTAGACGATGGGGACGCGATATAGTGTAAAGTAGACGCTTATATATTGTTATGTGTCAGGATGTCAAGAGGAATTATAATCTATGGAAACTGTTGGGAATGTCTATTTAAGGTCACGTCAAGGAAAAACACTTCTCCGTTGACCGGGAGCGCACCCTGCAAGCCCCGCCCTGTGGGCGGAAAGCTTCGACTGATTCTGACCTGCTGCTTCCAATAAATTGATGCATCATCCCACTTAGAAGACCTCAACGCTGGAACTTTTAAAGTTCAAATAGACAGAAGATCCTATAGTTAACCCCATCTCCTGAAAGGATTTCTTTGTAACTTTTACCCGTAACCGCTCACCTGCATCGACTTCCAGAGTGACGGCATCTCCCGCGTCGGACATCTGGGTGATATTGCCGGAAAATGAGTTGCGGGCGCTGGTGGATACCGGACTTAAGGAGATAATGATATCTTGAGGCGGGATGGAGATGAAGTTTGACTCACTCCTTTCAGAAAGGACAGCAACCTTTATCCTGCCCGTATCAAAAAGGAAAAGGCCTTTTTCCTTTTTAATGCTTCCTCTGAACAGGTTTTCTATGGGAGACCTTGCCATCCTTCCCTCGAATAGATGAATCACCTCATCGGAGAGGCGGTAGGCGTAATTTATATCGTGGGTGGCAAGGATAATAGTAGTGCCGAACCTCTGATTCAAATCCTTCAATATTCTCTCTAAGACATTCACACTTCCCTGGTCTATGTTGGCGGTAGGTTCATCGAGAAGCAATGCATCAGGGTTCAGCGCTATGGCTCTGGCAATGGCCACTCTCTGGATTTCCCCTCCGGAAAGTTCTCTTGCCCTCCTCTTTCCAAAGCCATTGAGCCCGACCAGATTCAAGCTCTCCTCTATCTTTTTTTCTCTGTCTTTTCTGTCAATTCCGCGAAGCCTCAGACCGTAAGCAATGTTTTTCTCCACCGTGGTGTTGAAGAGGAAGGGATTTTGCAGGATCAGGGTCATTCTCTGCCTGAGCGAACCTTTATCGGCATGATCTGTATCCGTTCCCTCGAAGTAGACCTTGCCCGAAGTGGGGGGTAGAAGGAGGGAGATGATAGAGAGAAAAGTGGTCTTTCCTCCGCCATTCGGTCCCATCACCCCGAAGATCGATCCTTTTTTGATAGCGAGGCGGGGAATGTCGAGCACCGTTTTACCGTTATAGACCTTCGTCAGGTTGCTAATCTCATATTGCGAAGACTCCATTTCTTCAACCTCTCTTCGACTGGGCGTAGTGGAAAAGTATATTTACAGAAAAGGCCATAATAAGAAGGATAAATCCCAGGGCGAGACCAAATCCAAACTCACCCTTGGATGTCTCCAAAGCTATGGCGGTAGTTATAATCCGTGTGTACCCCTTGATATTTCCTCCTATCATCAGGGCGCAGCCTACTTCGGCGATTACCCTGCCAAATCCGGCAATTACAGCGGCCATCAGGGCAAACCTTGCTTCCGACAGGACGGTCAATGCAGTCTGGAGGGGACCGGCTCCAAGGGTCATGGCAGTAAGCCGCACCCTTGTGTCTACTCCCTGGGTGGCGGATATGGTTAGTGCGACGATTATGGGTGTAGCCAGTATAAACTGACCAATCACCATCGCGTTAGGGGTAAAAAGGAGCCCCAAAGGACCCAAAGGACCCTGACGGGATATGAAGGAATAGACCAGAAGTCCTACGACTACCGTGGGAAGGGCCAAAAGAGTATTAAATATGGTGATGAGCACTTTTTTGCCCCAAAACTCGCTACCTCCAATGAGAAAACCCAGAGGAACTCCTACCAGGGAAGAAAAGAGGATGGCAGTGGCAGAAACCCTCAAAGAGAGAAGAACTGAGCTGAAGACATCTCTATCCAGGGAAAGGATTAACTTCAAGGCCTCTTCTATGCCACCCAGGATGTATTCCATATCTTTTCCGCCTATTGAGGATCAGGCACGGCTACCGGAATGAAAAGGGGCCGGCCGAACTTTTCTTTTCCAAATTCCTTGATGATCTTCTGTCCCTCCTGTGAGGTAACCCAGCCGATTAGGGCCATGGCCTTCACATAATTTACGTGAGAATGCCTCGCAGGATTGACGGCGATAATGCCGTAAGGATTAAAGAGAACATGATCTCTTTCAAACAGGACAGGGAGGCTGATTTTCTTCCCTCCGATAAATGACAGATAGGTCGCCCGATCCGTCATTGTATATGCCCTCTTTTCGTCAGCCATAGTCAAAACCGCTCCCATACCTTTACCTGACTCAAGATACCATCTGCCGGACGGGTTTATGCCCGCCGCTTTCCATATCGTAAGCTCTTTCACGTTTGTCCCCGATCTGTCCGCCCGTGATACGAAAACAGCCCTCTTTCCGGCGATCAGCTTGAATGCTTCAGCAGCAGTTTTGGCCTTTTTAATTCCCGCCGGATCGGACCCGGGCCCTATTATCACGAAGTCGTTATACATTACATCTCTGCGGTTGACGCCGTAGCCCTCGACCACAAATTTGTCTTCAAGGGAGCGTGCATGAACCATGGTGACATCCACATCCCCGTTCTCCGCCAGCTTCAGGGCCTTGCCCGTCCCGACGGGAACGACATCTACTTTCAAGTTGAACATTTTTTCAAAAGGGGGAAGCAGGACGTAGAGCAGTCCTGAATTCTCGGTGCTGGTAGTGGTGGAAAGCTTCAGTCTCTCTCCCGCAAGAGCAGGGGAGAAAGAGGATAAAAGAAAGAAGACGACCAGAACTAATCCTAAATATTTTTTAAATTTCATTGTTTATTCCTTTCCTGTCAGGCGTTGGTTTCTATCAACTTTTCCAGAGAGATGCAAGAATTTAGTCCAGCATAACAACCACCCTTCATTAGTCCATTAAGTTAGCGCTTATGCCTGCCAGGGGAAGGTTTTTTAACTCGTTAATGGTTGTATTCAAAACCTACTGGCTCTCTCAGTATTGCCTCCCGTGCCTTTTCTGCAAGCGCTGCGATGTTCGGGTGTGATTCTTTTAACGAGGCAATCTGCTTCAGGTTGTCGGCGGTTCTCAATATTAGCATGGCCATGTCACCATCTGCAAATCCCCGCTCTTCAATGATTGTATCCCACTCAACTCCTCCTGCCCAGTCGTAGAGGATTACACTGGTCCAGAATTTGGGAGGATTGACTGCAAATCCGGCTTTCATCATCTTTTCAGAGATTGGACTAATCGCTGAAAGGATTTTGTCGTATGCGGCCTTCAGCTTTTTGGGGACACTTTTTTGATATATCTTTATTTCCTGGTCACCGTCGTAAACAAACGGGGCAATAACCGCGGCTAAAAGTCTTTCATCATCTTTCGGGAAAGCGTCATTCCTCAGACACTCGGCGATGAGCAGTGGCTGGTCAAGTCGCAATCTTGAAGCCCAGATACCATCCTCTGTCAGCCGATCCTGTTCATCGACAAATTCCTCTGTTTTTAAGAATGCTAAGTGTTTCTGAAAATCATTCCACAGGTTCGACTCCGCGCTGTCGCCTTTTTTCTGTTGAAAAGCGGCAAGTGACCTTTCAAAGATATTCCTGATATCCTCCGGGGTATGTGACAAAAGGAGATTGAGTACCATTGAAAAATCGTTTTTTATCTGGCTTTTGATATCTTCCGGCTTTGCGAATAGCAGGTTCTGTATATGTTTTATATCCATAAACCTTCCGGGAACGGCCAGCATGAAACCGATCTTATCCTGTCCTCGTCTTCCCGCTCGTCCGGTCATCTGGTGAAATTCCGTACCGTTTAAAGGAATAAATTCGCGACCGTTGAACTGATCTGAATTGAAGATGACAATCGTCCGTGCCGGGAAATTGACGCCGGCCGCAACTGTGGTTGTGGCGAATATTGCATCCAGATCCCCCTTTTTCATCATGGTTTCAATCAAAAATTTCCAGGCAGGGAGCTGTCCCCCGTGATGTGCACCCACCCGTGAAAAACGGAGATTATACAGTTGCTTGTGGTTTTTCATGTAGGGGAAACGATCAAGGATGTGTGCGAGCTCATCATTAAAAGACTTTTCCTCGTAATGTTTTGGGGATTGCCCGCAGGTGGCCAGGGCCGCATCACATTCAGAACGTGATTTAAGAAAGAAAATGGCAGGAAGCAGTTTAAATCTTGCCAGCACCTGGATGATTTCACCAAAAGGGAGAAGTGTACGTGATTGCCTGTAGCGTCGAGTCGATTTGTCTTCCATGAAAACCCTTACCTTGCTGTAGAGCTTTTTCTTGTCCAGGTAGGGCTTTATCTTGCCGGAGGGATGTAGAAAAAGAGGGTAAAGCGGAACAGGCCTTTTCTCTTCTTTAATTACCACGCATTCCTTTTCTCGTATAGAGCTGAGCCACGCAGATATCGTGTAGCCGTTTCCGACAGTTGCAGACAACATCAGGAGATTTATCCTTGCAGGGAGGTAGATCATCACCTCTTCCCATACAACCCCCCTATCTTCATCACCCAGAAAATGCGCTTCATCCAGTATGACCAGGTCGCAATTTAAGTCGTTACCCGTGTGCATTACATCATAGAGTTGGTTTCTCAGGATTTCCGTTGTCCCTACCACGATCGGCGCGTCGACGTTCTCTTTTGTGTCCCCTGTCAGAATACCGACATTATGGCTTCCGAAACGATGCCCGAATTCTACCCATTTGGAATTGGTCAGTGCCTTCAGGGGGGATGCGTACCACGAGCGGCCTCCTCTTTCAAAGGTATGTGCAATTGCCTCTTCGGCAATCCATGTCTTTCCAGCACCGGTAGGTGCCATTACCAGACAATCAGTCCTTTTTATGGCTTTAATTGCCTTTAGCTGAAAAGGATCCGGGGTGAAAGGTGCCAGAGGTGGCCTCCCTATTCTTGAAAAGATGTCACGAAGCACTGCCTCTGCTTCCGGCTTCATTCTTCCTGGAAGTTCTGGCTTTTTACGTCTTCCGTCATATTTCTTTGGGGCTCTTTTTTTTGAATAGTAGCGTTTCATTTTAACCGTTTTTCTATTTAGCCACCAAGACACCAAGATTATATTATAATTAAAATACCTAATACTCAAAGTTATCTTTTGTGTCTTAGTGATTTAGTGGCTGAATTTTTCAATACCTATCACAGATACCATTTATGGTAAAGGTCTGAGCGGTTTTAGGATTGACAGGGGCAAGATGAGATAGTAGTGTTTCCGCTCTTTTAAAGAGCTTTTGGGTTAAAGAGGAAACGATGAATGAAAAAAGTGACATATACTGGGGCTGGTTTATTGTTCTGGGTGCTTTTTTAATTTTGAGCATGAACTATGGGTCCCGCTATTGTTTTGGCATTTTCGTCAAACCCATGGCAGAGGAATATCTGTGGTCCAGATCAGTTATCTCCATAGGGGCTTCCATCAATATTCTGGTCTATGCGATAAGTGGAATTTTGAGTGGCCGCCTGCTCGACAGAATGGCCCCAAAATGGATTATGACGATTGGCGGGATAATCGCCGCCGCCGGTTTCCTCCTGGCAGGATTCGTTAAAACACCCTGGCAATTTTATTTTACTTACGGGGTATTATGTGGCGCCGGCTCAGCCGGTATCGGTGTGGTTGTTAGCAGTTCCTATGTAGGGAAATGGTTTGTTAAAAGGAGGGGTGTGGCTATCGGTATTACCTCGATGGGAATCGGTTTCGGAACCATGGCCCTGACCCCGGTAGCTGGCTATGTCGTAAAAAATTACGGCTGGGAGACCGGTTTTATGTTTCTCGGGGTTTTAGTATTTATTATGGTTGTTTTCCCTTCGCAATTACTCATGGGTCGAACAAAACCGGAGGCTTATGGTTTACTGCCTGATGGAGAAGGGGCTGTTAAGGTAGCATCAAAACCGGATGGAGCTATAGATGAACCATCACTTTCACTAAAGCCCGTTCTCACGGATTTCCGTTTTTGGATTCTGGTAATCTGTTACGGTTTAGCAATTATGGCGGAATTGATGGCCTTTGTGCACCAGGTGGCCTATGCTCTGGATAATAATATTGGAAAAGTTGTTGCCGCTTCGTCCCTTGGAATTATCGGAGTTGCAAGTATTTTCGGGAGGTTTTTCTTCGGCTGGTTAAGTGACCGGATGAAAGATCCCAAATATTCGGCATCTCTGGGCTTTTTATTCATGGCGGCGGGAATGTTTATACTGTGGAAAACGAATACGGCAAAACTGCTCTTCCTTTATGCCGTTGTTTTTGGTTTTGGCTACGGGTCACTTGCTCCCATGATGCCGGTTCTGATTGCCGAGTGCTTTGGGCGGCATGTTTTGGGATCGGCTTATGGTATGTTCACATTCTTTGTGGCGGGGTTTGGGGGTGGTATTGGACCCATCTTGGGTGGCATGATCTACGATAAATTTGGTTCGTACGCCTACGCATGGCAGTTTAACCTGATTATATTAATTGCCGTTGCGCTCCTTGTTTTAACACTGAAGCCAAGAGCAAATTAAATTCACATAATTAACACTACAACGCCGGTTGTTGTGGTTTATGTAGGATGATTCTTTAGCCATTTTTTCTTATAAGAGTTTCTGGATTTTTCTTTGTTACGCCGCTGCTTCATAAACCAGGCGATCACGTCTTGAGGGCTCCATGTGATTC
>JAUSPI010000197.1 GCA_030655775.1 Syntrophales bacterium | reverse complement strand
TCCATGAGTCATTTTCTGGCACTACAAATGACGTTTCAGGCTACCTGCAATCGTAAGGTATTGTAATTAAACATATCATGTTTTCTTGCCTGCCAGATTTCGGCAATTTTCAGGGCGCAAATCATGAATTTGGGTTAAGTTACCAGGGTGAGGCATCTTTCGTGCTTTAACCGGTTTCCCATATGGAGTAAATTTTCTCTTGACAAAGTACCATAATAGGTACATGTTATGGACATGAAAATGAGCTACTATCTATCGGTGGTATTTTTTAAAACAGATGCTGGCAATGAACCGGCACGGAATTAGTTAAAGGGACTGTCTCGTGAGGAAAAAAAGATAATTGGTACGGACATAAAAACAGTTCAGTATGGTTGGCCAATTGGCATGCCTTTGGTTAAATCGCTGTATGATGGCTTATGGGAGATCAGGTCTGAATTGGGCGACCGAATAGCTCGTACATTTTTCACAATACACAACAAGCAAATCGTTCTTCTACACGGGATTATTAAGAAGGGACAAAAAATACCGAAAGCTGATTTAGAATTAGCAAGAAAGAGATTGTCTAAGTTTGTAAGAAAGGCAAGATAAGGAGGATATTAAAATGAAGCATAAAAATATAGGCAGTAAATTTGATGATTTTCTCGAAGAAGAGGGTTTACTCGGCGAAATTGAGGAAAAAGCCCTCAAAAAGGTTATCGCACTTCAAGTTGAACTGCTAATGAAGGAAAAAAAACTGTCAAAGACAGCCATGGCCAAAAGAATGCAAACGAGTCGATCGTCTCTTGACAGACTGCTTGATCCTTACAATGAATCAGTGACTTTTTATACTATGAAGAAGGCCGCTTCTGCCGTGGGCAGAAAGCTGAAGATCGAATTGGCTTAGCTAAAGAAATCAGCTATCTGGATTTTCCTGTCCGGATACAGCGGTGCTTTTTACTCTTCACTAAAACTTGCAGCTATGGTAAGTTGCCGTTTTTGCATATCTTCTTTACGCAAGTATCTGCACTGAGGTTAACGAATGATCTTGCCTTCCCATAAGTCACTCAGGAAATTTCTATACGGCATTATTCGTATCCTGCCATGAACTCTCTCTTCCCTCTCATTACATACAACTAATGCCTTACGTGGCGAATATTCCTCTATAAAGGCGTTCAGGGGCTGTAAATCCCTTTTCTCGATTAGAGTTGCTCCTTTTACTTCAATGGCTACATCGCCTCCGCCCAGCACAAAGTCGACTTCCAAACCTGATTTTGTCCTCCAGAAATTGATTTCATAATCGATTTCATTGTAAGAATTGTAAGCCGCAATCTCCATCAAAATAAAATGCTCAAATGCTTTCCCGAACAATTCACCTTTTTCTTCCTCAATATGTCGCTTTGTTATGGTGCCTGCAACCCCCACATCAAATAAGTAGAATTTTGCCGCTTTGCTGATGACCTGCCGGTTTTGCCTCCTCTTAAAGGGTTCTATCATAGTGCCTAAAAGCGTATCCACAAGGATCTGGTAATACTCTTTTACAGTCTTGGAATCTACACCGCAATCACGCGCTATATTGGAATAATTTGTAAGCTCTCCGTGAGAGTGTGCCATGGCATCAAAGAATCTGGAAAATGCGGGAATGTTCCGGGTTAACCCCTCATCAAAAACTTCTTCTTTTAAATAATCTTGTGTATAGGCTCTCAAGGATTTCTTGTAGTTTTCCTTAAGATAATGATCCGGTATCATACCGCGATTTAATACTCTCAACAGATCCCAGTTCTCCAGTTCAAACGTAACAAATGGAAACATCTCATAACGCCATGCCCGGCCCCCAAGAAGGTTAGCCTTTCCTCTCTTCAGCTTCCGTGCGCTTGATCCACACAGTATAAAGCTCAACCCCTTATTTTCAATCAGCCAGTGCACTTCGTCCAATAGTTGAGGAATCTTCTGTACTTCATCCAATATCACAGGGTAATTCAGAACATCATCATCCTTTGCCAGCAGCCGTTCCCGCAAAAGAGCAGGTTTCTTGGAGAACTCAAGAAGCAGATCGGTTTGAAGAAAATTATACACAAGGCTGCCTGGAAACCTTGCTTTCAGATAAGTCGATTTTCCTGTCTTTCTTGGCCCCCATAAAAAAGCAGACTGCCCTGGCGGGAGATCGATATTCAAGATTCTCTTGATATTTTCCATTTTCGTACATCGCTCCAATTTAGTTAAACTAATTCGGAATATAATACGAACCGGTATATCGGTCAAGAAAAAATATCATTTAACAATCTCCCCAGCCGGCCGGCTGCATAAATCGGAGCATACAACCGTGAGCCGTGTGTCTTTACATTCCTGACGCTCAGAGCAATGCTTTGTTGTGGTATTTTTTACAACTTTGCGTTGCCATGTAGTTTAATTAACGATTTCATTCTATTCATAATTACACTCCTACGCTAATATTCCATAACTATGGAAAATAGTCTTGACAATATTCCAGCGATATGGATAATAAGCGCCATGGAACGATTAATTGGTAAATATATATTTGATCCTGAAATAACAGCAGGAAAGATGATATTTCTGACTGGTCCCAGGCAGGTGGGAAAAACTACCTTCGCTCAGAAGTGGCTTGGATCTGTCGGCTCGGAAGACACATACTTCAACTGGGATGACCCATCATTAATGGCAAAGTACAAAAAAAATCCACTCTATTTTCGGAACATTATCGATGAGAAATTCAAGAACAATCCCGTTCCTTTCGTGTTTGATGAGATTCATAAGCATACTGAATGGAGGAATATTCTTAAAGGTTTTTATGACATTAATCGCGAAAGAATGCAGCTTCTTGTTACAGGTTCCGCCAGGCTCGGCCATTTTCAAAAGTCTGGAGACTCACTGGTTGGACGATACTTTTCCTTATACGCATGGCAACAAGAATGACAGAAACCGGCCTGGGGAATTTTGAAATACGGTATCTTCGTGACAGGGAAAAGCGGGAAGTTGATTTTGTCATGGTAAAAGACAATCATCCTGTTTGCCTGTTTGAGACAAAGGATAACGATACTGATATTAGTAAAGCAGGTAGATTTTATGGAGAAAAACTCAACATTCCATTCTACCAGATTGTCCGCAATGCTCTAAAGGTTGAAACATTTCCCGGAAATTGTTTCATAATCCCGGCAAGTAATTTTCTTATGTT